>JAQSXL010000130.1 GCA_029256685.1 Gammaproteobacteria bacterium
GTTCCCCTTGAATGCGAATCCACGCTTGCTCATGTTGGGAATTGACCACCGTTGCCATTTGATCTATCAGAGTTTCTTGACCACTAACTATTTTGCGCCGGTGTGATTTTACCCCTAAGTAAATGGTAAAAATTAGCAAGCCAAGCGTAACGATGGCCATTGCTATGAAGAAGAGCCAAGCTAATTGGGGGGGTAAGATATGATTATCAACTAACATAAATAATCCAAGGGTAAAAATTATCAGTCCATAAATGGCTAAAATCCCATAACTACATAGTATAATTTCACTCAGTAAAAATATTATACCAATAAAAATTAAAATTAAGCCAATAACGTTAATGAAAGCAAAAGAAACGCTTAAAAAGATGGAATCCTTGAGAGCAATAGGTGTTAACTGCGCCACTGCGGGTTGAATTTGTAACAGTAAAAGCAGACTTAAGCATAGCAATAAAGATCTTTTAGCCATTATCCACATTATCTGCAAAAAGTTTCTTGCAATATAACTCTATTTCCGCTGAAATTACAAGTCTAAGGATTTTTTAAAAATTAAGGGGTATGAATGAACAAAAATATTATTGCTATTAGGGACGATTCATTTGAACAAGATGTTTTGCAATCTACCGTGCCTGTACTCGTTGATTTTTGGGCAGAGTGGTGTGGTCCTTGTAAAATGCTAAGCCCAATATTAGATGAAATTGCCGATGAATACGTAGGTAAGCTCATTATTGCTAAACTTAATATCGATGAAAATCCTTCAACACCTCAGCGTTATGGTGTACGTGGTATACCTACTTTGATGCTATTTAAAGGCGGTAATATTGAAGCGACCAAAGTAGGGGCTGTATCTAAAGCACAACTCGCTGCTTTTATCGATAGTAGTATCTAGACTAAAGGCAGAAATTTCTGCCTTTAAATAAAAACTAGACTTTTGGCATGAGGCATGATAACTTACGCTGTCATAACACAGAGCCTTTTGCGTTCTTTGTCTATAATCTGTGTTGCACCTCAATTTGGTTACCAATCACAATTCGGATCTCTATCTAAAATCAGTGTAGAAAAATATATATGAATTTGAATGAACTTAAGAAAAAACCTGTTCCTGAGCTAATGGATCTTGCTAGTCAACTCACTATCGAATTACCAGCTAGAGCTTTAAAAAAAGATATCATCTTTACCATCCTGACTATCCAGGCCGAGCGCGGCGAAGATATTTATGGTGGAGGGGTATTAGAAATATTACCCGATGGCTTTGGCTTCCTACGATCTTCCGAGGGCTCCTATTTGCCAGGACCTGATGATATTTATGTGGCGCCTAGTCAAATACGCCGTCTGAATCTTAGGACGGGGGACTCGGTATTCGGTACCATCCGGCCACCTAAACCAGGCGAGCGTTATTTTGCCTTATTAAAGGTTGATCAGATCAATTATGATGAACCCGAAAATGCTAAGAACAAGATTCTATTCGAAAACTTAACTCCGCTACATGCGCAGGAGCGTTTACGTTTAGAACGCGGTAATGGCAGTACCGAAGATTTAACCGCTAGAGTCATTGACTTAGTAGCGCCTATTGGTAAGGGGCAACGTGGTTTGATCGTGTCTCCTCCCAAGGCTGGTAAAACCATGATGTTGCAAAATATTGCCCAATCTATTACCGATAATCATCCAGAGTGCGTATTAATTGTGCTGCTGATTGACGAACGTCCCGAAGAAGTAACCGAGATGGAGCGCATGGTTAAGGGTGAGGTGGTTGCCAGTACCTTCGATGAACCGGCTACCCGTCACGTACAAGTTGCCGAAATGGTCATTGAAAAAGCTAAACGCTTGGTTGAACATAAAAAAGACGTAGTCATTTTATTAGATTCTATTACCCGTCTAGCTCGGGCATATAATACGGTGATCCCTTCCTCGGGTAAGGTGTTAACCGGTGGTGTGGACGCTAACGCGCTACAACGCCCTAAACGCTTCTTTGGTGCGGCCCGTAATATAGAAGAAGGTGGTAGTCTAACCATTATCGCAACGGCCTTAGTAGATACCGGTTCTAAAATGGATGAAGTGATTTACGAAGAATTTAAAGGTACCGGTAATATGGAAATTCACTTACATCGCAATATTGCCGAAAAGCGCATTTATCCTTCTATTAACATTAATCGTTCAGGTACTCGTCGTGAGGAATTACTCACCAAACCCGACGAGTTACAAAAAATGTGGATTTTACGCAAGATTCTTCATCCCATGGATGAATTGGCAGCGATGGAATTTTTGCTAGAACGGCTGAAAAACACGAAAACCAATGATGAGTTTTTCGACGCCATGAAACGTGGTGGTTAAGCAAGATAGCTCAAGATCTTTTGTCATTTACGCCAAGTTGCATTAACGGCAACTTGGCGCTATAAAAAAATCCTATTTTAACCTCAGCGGCATTTATCTCATTAAAAACGATAGTGAATATGTCAGTTGGGTTTTTAGCGTGAACTTTGAATCCAACAAGCTTGATTGTCTATATAAAACTTATAAATGGCTATTCCGTTGTTGCCTTTAGGCAAGTCTAACTTTATGGGTTTGCAAGTAGGCAATTTAGTACCTGCAGGACCTTTTACCACAATTTTGTCACCCGGTTTGAAGGAAGCTAAATCATGATTACTCGCAAGGATGGCCTTGTTCTGCTTATTAAAATCAAGCACGATGGTGTGTACATCCTGGGAAAAGATTTTATGGTTAGTCATATTAAATAAGTGGTAGTTATATTTGGGCTGGGTCATATTATAAACACTAACCATGATGCTCTTATAATCTGCTGCCCAAACCGGACTAGAGCAAGCCAAAATTCCTATAAAACTAAGTAATAGCTTGTTATTGCTACGCATGTTAGTTCCTTAAGTTTGTTCTGTTAATTTAACTGTAGTACATGGCGTAATTTTTTCAATGCGATAAAAAATTTTTAAAATTTGTTAGGAATAAGCCGATTCATTGATGGGTTTCAAGTTAGGCTATTTTCGGCTAAGCTAGTAAACCTTGGTTAAACAATAGACTAATCGAACTCTTATGCAATATGCCGATCTGCGCGATTTTATCGCACAACTAGAAGCCGTTGGTGAACTTAAACGAATTACCGTTGAGGTCGATCCCTATTTGGAAATGACCGAAATTTGCGATCGGACGCTGCGGCTTGGTGGCCCGGCTTTATTATTTGAAAACCCTAAGGGTCATACCATGCCGGTATTGGCTAACTTATTTGGCACACCCAAGCGAGTAGCCATGGGAATGGGCCAAGACAGTGTCGAGGCGCTGCGGGAAATCGGAAAGTTATTAGCTTTTTTAAAAGAACCCGAGCCGCCCAAGGGTTTAAAAGATGCCTGGCAAAAATGGCCGATTTTCAAGCAGGTGTTGAATATGGCACCCAAAATAGTTAAATCCGCTCCTTGCCAAGAAATTATCATGGAAGGTGAGCGGGTTGATTTGAGCCAAATTCCCATTCAAACCTGTTGGCCCGAGGATGCGGCCCCTTTGATCACCTGGGGCTTAGTGGTGACTAAAGGCCCACACAAAGAACGGCAAAATTTAGGCATCTACCGTCAACAAGTGATTGCCCGTAATAAGGTTATCATGCGTTGGTTATCGCATAGAGGAGGCGCCTTGGATTTTCAGGAATGGCAACACACCCATCCTGGCAAACCCTTTCCGATTGCCGTTGCCTTAGGCGCAGACCCTGCTACTATTTTAGGGGCAGTGACACCCGTACCGGATAATCTATCTGAATATGCCTTTGCAGGGTTGCTGCGTGGCAGTAAAACCGAAGTAGTAAATTGTCTAACCCATGATTTGCAAGTGCCAGCCAGCGCCGAAATTATCTTGGAAGGCTATCTTTATCCTGGTGAGACTGCAGCCGAAGGCCCATTTGGTGATCACACCGGTTACTATAATGAGGTTGAAACTTTTCCGGTGTTTACCATTGAACGCATAACTCAGCGCAAAAAGCCTATTTATCATAGCACCTATACCGGTCGTCCTCCCGATGAGCCCGCTATTTTAGGCGTAGCGCTTAATGAGGTCTTTGTGCCCTTGATTCAGAAGCAATTTCCGGAAATCATCGATTTTTATTTACCACCGGAAGGCTGTTCATATCGAATGGCGGTTGTCACTATGAACAAACAATATCCCGGACATGCCAAGCGCGTCATGCTCGGGGTATGGTCATTTTTACGCCAGTTTATGTATACTAAATTTGTGGTCGTAACCGATAGCGATATTAATGCTCGCAACTGGCAAGATGTCATTTGGGCCATGACCACGCGTATGGATCCGGCGCGTGATACCGTCATTATAGAAAATACCCCCATTGATTATTTGGACTTTGCTTCACCTGTGGCTGGGCTTGGCTCTAAAATTGGTTTTGATGCTACGCATAAGTGGCCGGGCGAAACAACGCGGGAGTGGGGAAAGACGATTAACATGACCGATGAAGTTAAACAAAAAGTCGATCGTATTTGGGATACGCTAGGTATAATAGCATGAATTATAAAGTTCACATCAAACCCAGCGGCAATACCTTAACAGTAAAGCCAGATGAAACCGTATTGGCTGCCGCACTCAGGCAAAATTACCAATTTCCGCATAATTGCCGTAATGCAATCTGTGGAGCCTGTAAAGGTAAATTGTTAGATGGCAAGGTTGATTATGGTGATAAACCCATCTATGCCTTAACAGAGCAAGAGCGTGAGGAGGGGCTCGCCTTATTTTGTTCGGCCAAGCCTCTGTCTGATTTAGTCATTCATATGGATGAAGTAGCAGGCCCCCAGCATATCACGGTACAAACATTGACCTGCTCGGTGATATTTTATAAGCAGCTAGCACCCACGGTATGGCAAGTTTTACTCAAGCCAGAGGAGGCTAAGCCTGTTTATCGAGCGGGTCAGTACCTAGAGATCCTGCATCGCGATGGCAGTCCAAAGCCATTCTCCATTGCAAATGCCCCTAATGCCGACGGTATAATTGAACTCCATATTCGCCATACCCCCGAAAATACTTATACTGCTGAATTATTGGACGAAATTAAACAAGGGCGTGCACTGCGTATTAAATTACCTTACGGTGATTGTATCTATCCTAAAGAGAAAGATGTTAAAACCATTTTGTTAGCCGGTGGAACTGGTTTTGCTCCTATGCAAGCCATCTTAGAACAGGCCTTAAGCAATGAGCTAAATCCACCCATTTACTTCTATTGGGGGGCGCGGAGTCTGCAAGATTTATATTTACACGAGAAGGTTCTAGCTTGGGCACAGCAATATCATCAATTACATTATATTCCGGTACTATCAATGCCGGAACCTGCGGACAACTGGCAAGGCAAAACGGGGTTCGTGCACGAAGCGGTGGTCGCTGAGCATCCTGAGTTAAGCCACTATCAAGTTTATGCGAGTGGTC
>JAQSXL010000131.1 GCA_029256685.1 Gammaproteobacteria bacterium
GTTACTTACCTCAAGAACCCCAATTAGATCCTGCCAAAGACGTCCGGGGTAATGTAGAGGCAGGCATTGCCGAAACCAAGGCCTTATTAGATCGCTTTAATGAGATCAGCCTGAGATTTGCCGAACCCATGAGCGATGAGGAAATGGACAAACTTATTCAAGAACAAGGTGAGATACAGGATAAAATTGATGCGGCTGGGGCCTGGGAGCTCGATCGCACCCTTGAAATTGCAGCCGATGCGCTACGTCTCCCCGCTTGGGATGCAGATGTCACTAAACTGTCGGGAGGTGAGTGCCGCCGAGTTGCACTTTGTAAACTTTTATTATCAAAGCCCGATATGTTGCTACTGGATGAGCCCACTAACCACTTAGATGCCGAAAGTGTGGCTTGGTTAGAACGTTTTTTACAAGAATACTCGGGCACTGTAGTTGCGGTTACTCACGATCGCTATTTTCTTGATAATGCAGCAGGTTGGATTTTAGAATTAGATCGTGGACATGGTATCCCCTATCAAGGTAACTATTCTTCCTGGCTAGAACAAAAAGAAGCCCGTTTAGCCACGGAACAAAAACAAGAAGATGCTCATCGCCGGGCTTTGAAGGCCGAATTAGAATGGGTGCGCACAAATCCTAAGGGCCGACATGCCAAAAGCAAAGCCAGGCTCGCACGGTTTGAAGAACTCAGTTCCCAAGAATTTCAAAAACGCAATGAAACTCAAGAGCTTTATATTCCACCGGGCCCAAGACTGGGCGATTTGGTTATTGAGGCTCAACATTTACGCAAGGGTTTTGATGATCGGCTATTGATTGAAGATCTAAGTTTTAATTTACCCAAAGGTGGAATTGTGGGCATCATAGGCCCTAATGGAGCCGGTAAAACCACCCTCTTCCGCATGCTAATGGGTATAGAGCAGCCCGATAACGGCGCCCTACGCTTTGGTGACACCGTGAAACTTGCTTATGTGGATCAATCTCGAGATGATTTAGATGGCAACAAAACGGTATGGGAAGAAATTTCAGATGGTTTAGATTTAATCACCGTAGGCAATTTTACCATGCCATCACGGGCCTATTTAGGCCGCTTTAATTTTAAAGGCACCGACCAACAAAAATTTGTCAAAGATTTATCGGGTGGTGAACGTAATAGATTACACCTTGCCAAATTATTACGCAGTGGTGGTAATGTTTTATTACTCGATGAGCCCACCAATGATTTGGATGTGGAAACCTTACGAGCCCTTGAAGAAGCTCTACTTGCATTCCCAGGCTGCGCGGTAGTTATTTCCCACGATCGCTGGTTTTTAGATCGCATTGCCACACATATGTTGGCTTTCGAAGGAGATAGCCAAGTCGTTTGGTTTGAAGGTAATTATGCCGATTATGAGGCCGATCTTTTACGTAGGCAAAGTGAAAAACGCATTCAACCGCACCGCATTAGATATAAGAAACTGGCATAATTGTAAAGGCCGGCTATTTAATCTTTCTTTAGTCTTAAGTTGATTGACTAAAGGATATAAACAATAGCCGGCCCTTTTTTAATAGAACTCTAATCAGATAATCACAGACCCTGCAAAAAAATTATTATCTTTACCATCGGCTACGTTCACTTTTACCTGCTAACGTTCACGTTTGTTGGCCTGCACAAATAAGTAGGCAACTATTTTTATAAGTTTAGGGGTTTAGGTTTTATTATTATTGTATTAGCTTGAAGTAGGTTTGAAATGATATTCGTAAAAACCACGGATTTTTATTGAGTTATAAATCATGTACAATAATTTTAGGGGAAAATTTTATTGGAGGATATATGGAACTTGACAAAGACCATATTACCTTAACCTCAACCCAAGCTTTAAAAGATTTATGTAACCCGTTAACAATGTTACAAATCGATTTCTTTGCCTATCTACGTTATTATCAAGACGGTACTTGTCTAGCGTTATTAACTGATACCAAATGGTTTAACTCCTTTCTAAGCCAAGAACAAGCAAAGAGTGTCAATGTTTTTAATCTAAAATCAGGCTATTGCTTTTGGAAAGAAATTCACCTGCAAAGTATTGTAGCTGAGGCCGAAAATTATTTTGGAATTTATAATCCATTTAATATGAACTATCAGAAAGAAAACTATCTTGAAGTTTACACCTTTGCCTCTCAATGCAAGGACTATAAGGGAACTCAGACTATCTTAACCAATTTAGATTTGCTAGAAAAATTTAATATCTATTTTAAATCAACAGCTGTCGATTTAATTGAAAAACTACTGAAAAATAGGATTACCATACCTGAAGTTATGCGAGATTATGCGGGTCATAACGCTGGCGCTGCTCTTAGTTTAACTAAACGAAAAAAATTTTTACAGAGCTTAGGTTATCAAAATCAGATAAGCAACTTAACTGTTAGAGAATACCAATGCTTGCGGCAACTATCGCACGGTATGGCTGCAAAATACATTGCCAATAAGCTTAATATCTCGGTTAGAACCGTAGAAACCCATATTGAAAATCTAAAGGATAAACTTAACTGCCAAAATAAGTCGCAATTAGCGGAATTGTACTGGCAAAGATTATTGGATGAATGAAAAATCATTGGTTTAAAACCATATTTTTAAAGCCTTTAATTGATAGAATGCACTTTGAAAGACACATTAGACCTAACTCGGACGAAATTGCTCGCTTGACGGCATCGGCTGTTCAAGCTCCACCTTAGGGCCTATCTCAGATCTGGGAGGTGCCGGCGTTATAGTAGACATGGGATGTCCAAAGTGAGGAGGCTCGGTATGCATACGCGGCGCATTTTGATAATTAGGCCGGGCAAATAAGCCTAACTCATGTACGCTATTGAATGATGATACGACATTATCAAACTCCCGAGTCTTTGCTAAAGGCGCAATATTATTTATGAGCTGGGGTTTAGGTAAGGGCAGGTTTAGTTTCGTAGGATCGACCGACTGATTCAATTTTAACCAGCGGCCGTATTCATCCATTTTATATGACAAGTATCCCGATAAAGGCGCTCTATAGGTATTAGTTATCTGTCTAGAGGCAGGACGCAAAGCCATTAAGGTATTAGAATTGCGCACATTACGCGGTAATACATTTATTGAGGTGTTTCTCAAGCGCTCTAAAAGAAGACGATAGGTATTCATCATTCACCTCCCTTAAACTTCTATAATTTTATTATACACCCCTATCTCAATAACGTTAATTAATATATACCAGCCATTTTATAGATGCTTATACTTGAATGAAGGGTTTATAGAGACCCATCGCCATAAGAAAGATAAACTCACCATGCTGGTATATCCCGTTTTACAAGCACTTATTTTACAAACAGGTTAAATTTTAATGCGCATAAGCTAAGAAAGTCGCTTTGCGCTATTTTTTTGATATTAAATATGCAAAATTTTAAACCATGAAAAACATAATGTTTTTGCTATCCAAAGACCACTAAGTGTTATCTTTTAGGGCCACAACTCTATTTAGGCCAACGTCAGACGCAACCAGTCCTTTTATACTCTTGCCTAGCCGATTAATTGACACTATTTATAAATACAAAAAATCCCTTTCTATATTATAAAGGAAATTTCAGCTTCTTATCTACGTGATTTTCACGTATGAAAATTTAGGAATGTTCTTATACAGTAAGGCTAAATTATTTTACTGTTACACACTTATTCATGCTAATGGTTACCAGGCTCATGTATTCCAAACTAGAGTAATACTAGTCGAACTGATGCTACTTAAGGGTAACCAGAGCATATTATCTAGATACATATTATTTTTGCGGAGTACTAAAATGGATATAAGAGCACTGGCTTGTATACGGGCTGATATTCTAAATGAATCGGGTAGAGAGGCTAATTCGAGAGCGGATTATGTCGCAGCAATAGGTTATTTTGAGAACACCTTGAGACTTAATTGGGCTAGCCAAGATGCTCATAAAAAGGCATGGTTTGGTAAAGGTTTTGCGCTGACTGGTCAAGAAAATTATAGTCAAGCAATAGAGTGTTATAAGGAAGTTTTAAAAATAGAACCGCAAAATACGGCGGCATTAAATCAAATAAATGCCATACTTTTTAAACAGCGTGAACTGAAAAAACCCCGTCAACAGCCTGCTGAAATTATAAAAGATAGGTTACAGAATAAACCTAGTTTGGAAAATATTAAACCTGCCCTTCATGCACCTGCTCAACCTGTGAAGGGAAATGAGGTGGTTTCTAGCTCTGCCCTTATTCCTTTCCATCCTACACAAGACAAAAAAAAATCCCCTACTCTTTTAAACTCTTGGTTTTTTGAAAATAAATTAGAAAAGCTTATTGCTAGTGTTATTTTTTTCGCCTTAATCGGCTTGATTAAGAGTTATCTAAGTAAAAAAGCTCAGTCAAATAAGCAAGCTGAAATAAATGCAGTAATTAATCAGACCATGGCTATTTATAATAGTTTAAGAGATGAGTTAAATGGCGATATTGAGCAAATATTACCGTTAATAAAAGCCACTCTATTAGGTGATGATAACGTTTTGGGGCAGCCTCAAGCCGTATACGACATTTTACAAAACCTATGCGATCTTGATGAGATACAAGCACAAGAACTAACCAATAAAGAAATTAAGTATATAATTCGTGAAACACTCTGGCAGGCATGTGATCAAATACACCCCGAAGATAACACCTCCTCTATTCGCTATTATTTTAATGAAGCAGCCCAAGGTGGCTGGGACAGTTTAGCAAGTATTGCTAATCTTCAAAACCTTTGGAATCTTCTATCAATTGTTTTTCATCTTAGGGATATAGCTTCTTTTGTTTACAATCATCCAGTTCGTTTTACTGCAAATATAGGTTTTGGATGGTTAATTCATAAACCAATATTTGATACCGTTACTAGTTATCTCTCAACACTAACGGCTAATTACCTAAGCCCAAAAATTCAAAAAATTGCGTATATGGCTGGTATAGGGGCCACAACCGCGCTAAGCCTTAGTGCCACTCATTGTATCAGTCAAAATCGCGCTAGATTTTTCCAAGATAAACCAGTTTCTACTGGCCAGCAGCATGACTCAGTTACACAACATACTATGCAACCCTTTCAACCTTAATAATTTAACGTTAGAAAGCCATTAACTTATTGAGCAACTATAATTACAGGACTTATAAAAATGCTATCCAAAGATACTCAACCCAAAACTCAACCACCGGCCAAAAAAACTCTAGCTGAACTTGCGCAAAATTTGCGCGAATCTCGTCGAAAAGGACAGGCAGAAAAATTTCAGCAGTTCCTAACTAAATATCAACCCGCCGATCAACTTCCTACGGATGTAACGGAACAGGATTTAATTGTATCCGAAGATACGGTGATAGACGCTAATCATTCCAGTGAAGCTTATACGTATAGAAATATCTTTATCCAAAAAGG
>JAQSXL010000010.1 GCA_029256685.1 Gammaproteobacteria bacterium
TAAGGAACCTGTTGGTGCGCTCATAACGCAAGCTCGACATGAATATGTCCCTATAGTCTCCACTACGGCATCCCTGCCGCAGAGGGTTTGCTTATATGAGAGCGCCAACAGGTTCTGCCAGCCTTACTGTAAGCTTGCTTAAACCAAAAGGAGAATTGCTGATTTACATCAATCTATTTACTCATAGTAACAAAATCGTGACAATTATACTTTTGTGTAAATTTTCATTGTTCATAAATTTACTATCTTAGCTTGTTCTTGGGGTGCTGCTACGATTTATATTCAAGCTTATCTTTTTCTATCTGTTTATTAGCTTCATGTATCTAAGGTTTTCAGTTTAGCCAAATAAATGGTTACTCGCAAAAAGTCAATGGCATGTTAATAAAAAAATTGCATAATCTTAAGGATTATTTTTAGTCATGGGCAAAGGCTATAGTTAATAGGCCGCTTGACAAAAGAAGCTAAATTTCTCTACTCACAATTTCTGTGGATAACTCTGTTCAAAACTCTTCAGAAGCAAGTCATTGCTATGGTTATGAGCATTGGTTAAAATTTAAGCAGTTTTCTACTAAGTTTTAGCGCGCTTGAATAAGTTTAGCGTTTAGTGATGCTCATTTTCTAAACATGCTAATTCCTGCCATTTGTTATTATATTTAGCAAGAGAGTTAAATTTAGCTAAGCATGAATGCGTCCATGGGTTGAATTACCTCGGGTTGCATTAGCTTTGCCTCCAGTTACTTGCTTAAGTTGTTCCTCTTGGATTTTATTTTCAGGCTGAGGTAAGGGGGCCGAAATAACCGGCACTAGAGAAGATTTGGTTTTGTGCGATTTTTTCATGATTAATGCTACCTATCATTATTAACTATAATTTAAGTATAGCCGTATAAAATGTAAAAAAACTTAGCTTAGATAAAAAATAATTGAGTTTAATTTGAGCAGATGTTTAGTGATTGGGGTGAATGATGGGACTCGAACCCACGACAACCGGGATCACAACCCGGGGCTCTACCAACTGAGCTACATCCACCATAGAAGGTTTGTTATATTTTAACTTTTTTGGCGCGCCCGGCAGGATTCGAACCTGCTACCCTCGGCTTAGAAGGCCGATGCTCTATCCGAGTGAGCTACAGGCGCTCTGCCTAAGAACCTGCCTAGGTTCTTATATCTGGTCGGGGTAGAGGGATTTGAACCCCCGACATCTTGCTCCCAAAGCAAGCGCGCTACCAGACTGCGCTATACCCCGACGGCGAATGGGCAATAATACTAAGCTTAAGTTTAAACGTCAAGAGTGATGTTCAGACTTATTTTCAATAAAATTAAATTATTAATCATTTAAGCCCGATTTTAGCTAAGTTATCACGATTAATTTTCTCATAGAAAACGCTAAAGATACAATATCTTTTCAATCTGTATTTAGGTTTTATACTCTGTACAAAGTAAAACTGTTGCAGGTTATGAGATAGGCGTTAAAATGAGCTTATTTTATCATAACCGGCAAATATTACGTGACCGCACAAATTTTAGATGGCAAAGCCGTGGCTGAATTACAGCGGGCTAACTTAGCAAAACAAATCGACCAAGAGGTTAAAGCGGGTAACCGCAAGCCAGTATTGGCCGTAGTGCTGGTTGGGCAAGATCCCGCTTCACAAATTTACGTGCGTAATAAGCGCATAGCTTGTGAGCAAGTCGGAATTACTTCTTTGGCCTATGATTTGCCCGTGGCTACTCATCTAGCCGAATTGTTGCAGCTTATTGCCGAATTAAACCAAAATTCTGCCGTAGACGGTATTTTGGTACAGTTACCCTTGCCGGCTCATATCGATGAAAATGCAGTTCTTGAGCATATTGCTCCCCACAAAGATGTCGATGGTTTTCACCCCTATAATTTAGGACGTTTAGCCCAAAGGCATCCGGCACTTAGGCCTTGTACACCGTATGGGGTGATTAAATTACTCGAGCATTATCAATTATCTATCTGTGGCTTAAATGCAACGGTCGTGGGGGCTTCTAATATTGTGGGGCGGCCTATGGCCTTAGAACTCTTAAATGGGGATTGTACCGTCACGATTTGTCATAGTAAAACTCAAAATTTAGCTCAGGCTGTTGCTATGGCCGACATCCTGGTTGCTGCAATCGGCAAGCCCGGCGTTATAAAAGCGGATTGGATCAAGCCAGGCGCGATTGTTATTGATATTGGTATTAATCGCCTCGCTGATGGGCGTATTGTGGGGGATATTGATTTTGCGCTTGCCAAGCAGCGTGCAAGCTGGCTAACCCCTGTTCCTGGAGGAGTAGGGCCCATGACGGTTGCTACATTACTGCATAATACCTATCTAGCTGCACAGATTTGATGCTTATCCTTTACTTTTTTCATACTTTGCCTCTGTAGGTATTTACAGCACAAGTTTTATAGTAAGCAGGTGTTAAATTTAAGCCAATTAACATTCTGGGACATTGACAGCGAGACCTCCTTGAGAGGTTTCTTTATAAATAGTCATCATATCATGGCCGGTTTGTTTCATGGTCTTAATCACCTTATCGAGAGATACCTTATGCTCTCCGTCTTCCATCAAGGCTAAACGAGCTGCATTGACCGCCTTAACTGAGCCCATGGCATTGCGTTCTATGCAGGGAATTTGTACCAAACCCGCTATGGGATCACAGGTCATGCCTAAATGATGTTCCATGGCTATCTCGGCTGCATTTTCAATTTGAGCTAAGGTTCCGCTTAGGGCTGCGGTTAGAGCGCCGGCGGCCATAGAGCTTGCAACACCTACCTCACCCTGGCATCCTACCTCTGCGCCTGAAATGGAGGCGCCTTTTTTATATAAAATAGCGATAGCCCCTGCGGTTAATAAAAAGGTGAGCACGGATTCTTGATTGGCTGCCTTATGATAATTTTTAAAATAATTTAACACGGCAGGAATTATACCCGCTGCACCATTGGTAGGCGCTGTAACGACCCGACCACCGGCTGCATTTTCTTCATTAACCGCCATAGCGTAAAGATTAAGCCAATTCATCATGTCTGCCTGATGATCGGGATTAGGTAAACCTTGGACTTGTAGCTTTTTATAAAGTTCGGGTGCACGCCGTTTTACCTTTAAACCACCGGGTAAAATGCCTTCTGTTCTACAGCCTTTGGCAATACACTCAGCCATGATTTTATCGATTTCTAGTATCCGTCGACGAACTTCTGCTTCGGAGCGGTAAACCGATTCATTAGCTAGCATAATGTCTCTAATTGATAAATTATGCCGTTCACAGTGTTCTAGCAGTTCTCTAGCAGTAGAAAAAGGATAGGGAATAGGCTTAGCTTGTTGTGGTTCTTTACCATAATCTTGTTCAGTAATAATAAATCCACCACCTACCGAATAATAAATCTGTTGCCCTAATAATTGGCCATGAATATCAAAGGTACTAAAACGCATGCCATTACTGTGGTGAGATAAAACCTCTTTACCATGAAACAGCAAATCTTTGGCAACCTGAAACTTAATAAGGTGTTGGCCATTCAATTTGAGCTGTTGTTCGGCAATAATTTGTTGGGCACGAGGCACAGCTTGGTCGGGATCAATGGTTTCTGGTAATTGACCTTCTAAGCCATTGAGTATAGCTATATCCGTGCCATGACCCTTGCCCGTGAGTGCTAGGGAGCCATAAAGTTCGACTTTTACTTGTTGAACGTGGTTTAGCAAATTCTGCTGCTGTAATATTTTAACAAATTGACAGGCGGCGCGCATGGGGCCTACGGTGTGTGAGCTAGAAGGGCCAATACCAATTGAAAATAAATCAAATATACTGATAAACATAAGCTATCCTTATGAATGGGATAGGGTTTATTTTACACTGTATTAAGTATGGCACAATTGCTTTATCTTAGCATTTTAGGCAAAATGCCATGGTCTGGATATTTCATAAACTTGAGATAGTAAAAATGTGATAGATAGCAAGCTTTTAATGGTGCCAGAGCAAATTTATGAAATATTCAGATTAGGCTTTGGCTGTTAATTTTTGAGGAGTCGCAATGAAGTTACGCGTAATTACATTAGTATGTGCTGGTTTATTAGGTAGTCATGTTTATGCCGCAGATAACCTATCACTAACAACAGAACAAGATAAAATCAGTTATGCTATTGGTGCTGATATTGGCAGCAACTTTAAAAATCAGGGTATTGAAATAAATACCGAGCTTTTAATGCGAGGCATGCAAGATGCCATAGCTGGTAAGCCGTTGCAAATATCGCAAGAGGAATTAACTAAAACTTTACAAAACTTTCAAACTCAATTGATGAGTAAGCGTCAGGAGCAAATCGCTAAATTAGCCGAGCAAAATCAACAAACCGGCGATAAATTCTTAGCAGAAAACAAGACCAAATCCGGTGTGATTACTTTACCAAGTGGGTTACAGTATAAGGTAATACAGGCTGGCAGTGGCTCTAAGCCAACCGATTCAGATACCGTGAGTGTTGAATATACAGGGCGTTTAATTAACGGCACCATTTTCGATAGTTCAGCAGAACATGGTGGCAAGGTAAGTTTCCAAGTTGATGAAGTTATTCCGGGTTGGCAAGAAGCGTTGAAATTAATGCCTGTCGGTAGTACTTGGGAAGTTTATATACCTGCCAAGCTTGCTTATGGTGAAAGAGCACCTGGCAATGTAATAGGACCTAATGAGACGCTAATTTTTAATTTGCATTTACTCGAAATAAGTCCCAATAAAACAGTGATTAACGACCAAGAACCTACTAAATAAGTTAAATATTAGGATATGACGGTGCTCAGCCGTCTTATCCTTGGTTTAGGCTGGGTATGCAAAAATCTTAAGAGCGTGAATGTCTTTGAGCATTAATTCTGCTAGGGCTTTATAAATCATTCTATGCCGTTCGAGTAATGATTTACCCATAAAACTTACGCTAACAATTCTTACCGTATAATGTCCCCCACCTTGTTTAGCCCCTTCATGGCCAATGTGTAAGTAACTATCGTCTTTTACCTCAAGCTCAGTGGGTGAAAAAACGGCTTGTAGTTTTTGTTCAATCAAAGCTAAACGGTTAATTATTTCACTCATGCGATTTCTCTTCAATGTGGCGGGCTAAATAAAAGGCTTGTACTAGCACAAACAGGACAGTTAAACCCAACATGCCAAATAATTTAAAGTTGACCCAAGTATCTTGATCATAATGATAAACTACATACAAATTTGCTATTCCCATCATAAGGAAAAATATTGCCCAGCTAATATTTAAGCGGCGCCATATATACGTTGGTAAATTAACATTCCCTTCTAACATGCGTTGAATAACAGGTTTATGGCCAATGAATTGACTGCCAAGAAAGGTAATTGCGAAAAGCCAATTAACAATAGTGGGTTTCCACTGGAAGAAAAGCGTATTATGTAGAAAAAGGGTAGCGCCTCCTAACACAACAATTAATAGCAAAGTAATTAAATGTAGGCGTTCAATGCGGCGAAATTTATACCAGCAAAAGCCAACTTGGACACAAGATACTATTATTGCAACAGCGGTTGCTACATAGATCCCACTCATTTTATAGGCAATAAAAAATAATAAAATAGGTAGGAAGTCAAACAACAATTTCATAATTATAAAGTCTCCAAGGGAAATCAATACCCATAATTCTTGGATTTTTTTAGCTCTTATACTCCCAAAATCCAAGTACTGTGAGTATCTAACCTTTTATACTACGAGCTTTAGTAACTGAAAATAAGCTATGATTAAAGCTAACGGAATCTTATACAGCTCTTATCAGTGATGGTATTTTATTATAAGATATAATCTTTGCAAACCTTAAAACATTCGAATAGGATCGGAAATGTTTTTAGGGAGTTAGTTTGCTAAGCACTGCAACAGACATAAGGTTATTTGTAATGAGTCAATTTTTTCATATCCATCCGGATAACCCGCAATCGCGCTTGGTACGCCAAGCCGTTAATATTATTCGCCAGGGCGGTGTTATTGTTTACCCAACTGATTCAGGGTACGCATTAGGTTGCCATCTCGGTGATAAAGAGGCGGTACAACGTATTAGGCAGATTAGGCGACTTGATGACAACCATCTTTTCACCATTGTATGCCGCGATTTATCTGAGTTATCTGCTTATGCCAAAGTTGATAATCAAGTTTATCGCTTACTCAGAGCTTTTACGCCGGGGCCCTACACCTTTATTTTAACTGCCACTAAAGAAGTTCCTAGACGTTTAATTCACCCTAATCGTAAAACCATAGGCTTACGTATTCCAGAACACGTTGTTGCATTAAGCTTACTAGAAGCTTTAGAAGAACCCATGATTAGTACAACCCTGATTCTGGCAGGTGAAGAGACACCGATGATAGAACCCGAAGCCATGCGTGAGGTTTTAGGTAAAAGTGTTGATTTAATCATTGATGGGGGGAACTGTGGTATTGAACCTACCTCGGTCATTGATTTAACCGAAGAAAAGCCTAAGGTCATACGCCAAGGAAAGGGTGATGTGGCACCCTTTTTAGAGGAATAGCACGGCTTAAGACTGATAGCTTTGCGTGAATTTAGGATGAATCAAAATTAAATTAACTATAAAAACCGTGATTTAGGAAGATGTGATGACCATTTCCTCGAAAAAGCAGCGTGTTCTATCAGGAATGCGTCCTACTGGCAGACTGCATTTAGGGCATTATCATGGCGTATTGAAAAATTGGTTACATTTACAAAATGACCATGACTGTTATTTTTGTATAGTGGATTGGCATGCTTTAACAACCCACTATGAAACTGTGCAAGCCATTAACGTGCATGTTTGGGAGGTGCTAATCGATTGGTTAGCTGCCGGGCTTGATGCTAACAAAGCCCATATTTTTATCCAATCTCAGGTGCCAGAGACGGCAGAGTTGCATTTATTACTTTCTATGCTAACCCCATTGGGTTGGCTGGAACGTATGCCAACTTATAAAGAGCAGCGTGAAAAATTAACCGATAGGGATTTATCTACGTATGGTTTTCTCGGTTATCCGCTACTGCAAGCCGCCGATATTTTAATTGTTAAGGCGGGTGTGGTGCCCGTGGGCGAAGACCAAGTCGTGCATATCGAATTAGCCCGAGAAATAGCTAGGCGTTTCAATCACCTCTATGGTAAGGATGAAAATTTCAATACAATCATTCAGCAAGCCTTGGCGCGGTTAGAGCCTAAACAAGCCGAGCAATATAGCAAATTACGCAAGCGTTATCTGGAAAAAGGCGAGCCAGAAGCCTTACAAAAAGCGCAAACCTTACTGAAATATCAAACTCAGCTTACTACGGTAGAATTTGAATATTTAGAGGGTTATTTAGAAGGTAAAGGTCGAATTATTTTACCAGAGCCGCAAGCCCTGTTAACCGAAGCTGCGAAATTGCCAGGCTTAGATGGGCAAAAAATGTCAAAATCTTATGGCAATACCATTATGTTGCGCGAAGCGCCAGAAAGCGTAACGCATAAAATTCGCACCATGCCCACCGATCCCGCCAGGATAAGACGCACTGATCCGGGTGAACCCGAGAAATGTCCCGTGTGGGATTTACATAAAGTTTATAGCAAACCAGATGTAAAAGAATGGGTGCAAAAGGGATGCCGTAGCGCGGGTATTGGTTGCCTCGAGTGTAAACAACCCGTTATTGATGCGATTAATCAAGAGTTACAACCTATTCGCGAACGGGCTCAGTATTATGAACAAAATCCAGCCTTATTGCAGGATATTGTTGCCGCAGGAGCCGAAGCCGTGCGTACGGAAGCTAAAAAGACCATGGCTGAGGTCCGTCAGGTGGTCGGTATTAATTATCGGGGTAAAGTTGATTAATTAATCTTAATTTTTATAGGTGCTTATGTTGAATTGTTATACCACAAATCATTCGGAAGAACTCATTCCCATCTTAGCCTTGACCGAGTTGGAATTGGCCAGCAAGCTAACCCAATTAAACGCTTGGCAAGTAAATTATCTTAACAGCGTAGCCTATCAAGCCAAACCGGGTAGTCTTGTCTATTTACCTAAGCCAGAAACGGGACAATTAGAGCTAGTATTGTTTGGGGTAGAGAATATACAAGATATGTGGGTTTGGGGTGGTTTACCCGTGTTATTGCCAGCGGGAAGCTACATGATTGGTAATAAGCTTACGTCTGAACAGTTACAGCTTGCCGCTATTGCTTGGGGCTTGGGCGCCTATCAGTATACGCGTTATAAAAAAGCAAACCTTGATAAGCCCAAGCTATTCATAGCTTCGGAGCTTAATTATCAGGCCATAGAACACAATGTAGAAGCGGCCTACTTAGCCCGTAATTTGATTAATACCCCGGCCGAGGATATGGGACCTGCCGAGCTGGCCGAAGCCGCATGCCAGGTAGCTAGTAAACTAGATGCAAAAGTTAAAATTATTCGGGATACTAATGAGCTACAGCAAGCCTATCCTGCGATTTATGCGGTAGGAAAGGGTAGTGAACGCAAGCCCTGTATGGTAGATATGCAGTGGGGCAATGAACAAGATCCTAAGGTCACGCTGGTAGGTAAGGGCGTATGTTTTGACTCCGGTGGTTTAAATATCAAAACCGGTCAAGGTATGCGTTTGATGAAAAAGGATATGGGGGGAGCGGCCCATGCCTTAGCCTTAGCGCAATGGCTTATTCAAGCTAAGCTGCCCATACGGCTCCGAGTATTATTGCCCATTGTCGAAAACTCGGTGAGTGGCAACGCCTTTCGTCCTGGAGATATTATTCAAACCCGTAAGGGTCTAACCGTTGAAATTGATAATACCGATGCCGAAGGCCGATTAATTTTATGTGACGCATTAACTCAAGCCGTTGAAGAGCAACCCGAATTATTAATTGATTTTGCAACTCTTACCGGAGCCGCGCGAGTTGCCCTAGGGCCTGACATGCCGGCATTGTTTGCTAATCAGGATGCCATCGCTAATCAATTGCTGGAGTATGCTCAGCAAGAACAAGATCCAATTTGGCGGTTACCACTCTATAAACCCTATCGCGAAATGCTAAAAAGCAGTCTTGCCGATTTAAGCAATGCCGCGAATAGCCCTTATGCTGGGGCAATAACTGCCGCCTTGTTTTTACAAGAATTTGTTCCCAACCAAATACCTTGGTTGCATTTTGACCTGATGGCATGGAATACGGCAACAAAGCCGGGGCGTCCAGAGGGCGGGGAAGCCATGACCTTAAGAGCCTTATTTAAATACCTTGCCGCTCGTTATGTTAAATGAGAGGATTCCCGAGTTTTCCGATGACTATTGGTTGGCTCACGCCTTAAGATTGGCAGAGCGTGCTCAAGCGGCAGGGGAGGTTCCGGTCGGGGCTGTGATTGTCCATGAGCAACGGGTTATAGGTGAGGGCTGGAATCAACCCATCTCAAGTAGTGATCCAACCGCTCATGCCGAGATCATGGCGCTGCGCCAAGCGGCGCAGGGGCTTAATAATTATCGCTTACTTAACACTACCTTATATGTCACCCTTGAGCCCTGTGTGATGTGTGCGGGAGCCATTATCCATGCCCGGGTAAAAAGAGTGGTCTTTGGTGCCTATGATCCAAAGGCAGGAGCCGCGGGCAGTCTGTTTGAGGTTTTAGGCACTAAAAAATTAAACCATTATGTAGAATGGCAAGGTGGTGTGTTAGCCGAACCCTGTGCCTTGGCGCTTAAAGCGTTTTTTAGAGCCCGTAGATAACACCATTCCTAGTGAAAATTGCTGCGTTGCTAATGCAAACACGTCTGGCTAGTCTGATTTTGCAGGATAGCAAAATCGGGTTTGCTTATAGCCATGAGCCAACTCTAATGGAACTTTCATTCTAAATAAAGTGAAGTAGTAGACAACCCGGGACAATCTGCGCATAATTCGGGTTATTAATGGCCCGTCATTTTGGAGGTGAATAACATAAAATGAGCAATAATCTCATCGAAATCCGTGGAGTATCTAAACACTTTCCCGATCATCCTGTGTTGCATAACATTAATTTAGAAATTAGAAATGGCGAATTTTTAACCTTACTAGGTCCTTCCGGCTGTGGCAAGACGACTTTGCTGCGTCTAATTTCCGGTTTTGAAGAGCCCAGTAGCGGTGCTATCTACCTTGATGGTAAAGATATTGCGGGCATTCCGCCCCATCAACGCCATGTAAACACGGTTTTTCAAAGCTATGCCTTATTTCCGCATATGGATGTTTTTGACAATGTGGCATTTGGATTACGTTGCAAAGGCATTGCCAAGGATGAAGTTGAGCAACGGGTGCATGAAGTGTTGCGCATGGTTAAGTTAGACACCTTTTTGCGCCGCAAACCTCATCAGTTAAGTGGTGGTCAGCAACAGCGTGTTGCTATTGCTAGAGCAGTTATTAATAAACCCTTAGTATTGTTGCTGGATGAACCCTTAAGCTCCTTAGATTATCGCTTACGTAAAACCATGCAAATTGAATTAAAACAATTACAAAAACAATTGGGTATTACTTTTATTTTTGTAACTCATGACCAAGAAGAAGCGCTTTCTATGTCTGATAGAGTGGTCGTTATGCATGATGGTGAGATTCAACAAATTGGTACACCGCGGCAGGTTTATGAAGAACCCGACAATCTACAAGTAGCTAAATTTATTGGTGAAGTTAATATTTTTGAGACTAAGGTATTAGCCGCCGATGATAAACAATTACAGGTTGAAATAGAAGGTAAGCTATTTACACTTAAAAACCGTAGGAAATACAAAGCCGAACAAACCCTGTATACCCTGGTACGGCCAGAGGATTTACAAGTTTGGAGTCCCAGTGAAGTCAATGATACCGAAACCATGTTTTCTGCGGTAGTCGAAGAGGTTATTTATAAGGGCTGCACGGTTGATCTTATGCTGCGTTTAATGAGTGGTAAACGTTTAGCGGCTACGCAATTCTTCAATGAAGATGATGAAAAATTAGATTTTTTACTGGGTGAGGCCGTTTGGGTTCATTGGATTCCTGGCTGGGAGGTGATTTTACCTCATGAAGCATGATAAAACTTTTAAATTCATCACTATCGGCATTATTTGGCTGTGGTTAGCCATTTTTGCCGTGGCACCCAACGGATTAGTGTTCCTGACTAGTCTATTGCAGCAAGGTGATAATGAGCTGGTCCGTTTGCAATTAACCTTAAATAGCTATTTTGATCTATTTAACACCAGTTACTTGAAAATATTTTTGCACTCTTTGGGATTAGCCGGTTGCTGTACCCTGGTATGTATCATTGTAGGTTATCCATTCGCTTTTATTATTGCCCGTAGTACTAGTCGTTACAAAGGGTTTTTATTATTTTTAGTGATCATTCCCTTTTGGACTAGCTCTTTGATTCGAAGTTATGCCATTGTGGCTATGTTAAAAACTAAGGGTATTTTAAATAGCTTATTACTGAGTTTGGGCCTAATCGATCAGCCGTTACATTTGCTCTATAGCAGTACCGCGGTTATGATTGGTTTGGTCTATAGTTTATTGCCTTTTATGATTTTGCCTTTGTATGCCAATATTGAGAAATTGGACATGCGTTTAATAGACGCAGCGCGAGATTTAGGTGCCAATAAACGCACGGTCTTGTTAAAGATCATTTTACCGCTTACGTGGCCGGGTATTATTGCTGGCAGCATGCTGGTCTTTTTACCAGCCATGAGTATGTTTTATATTCCCGATTTATTAGGTGGCGCTAAATCCGTATTGCTCGGTAATTTAATCCAAAATCAATTTTTAACTGCGCGTAACTGGCCCATGGGTTCAGCGGTTAGCGTAATGTTAACCTTATTGATGGGATTAATGCTGATGCTGTATTGGCATTCGACTAAACGAAATAAAGATGCTCAGGATTTATTATGAACCGTCTTACTAGAATTGCTTACCTTGCGGTAGTTTATTTATTTTTTTATTTTCCTATAGGTGTACTCATTGTCTATTCATTTAACAATGCTTCTTACTCCTTGTTATGGCATGGTTTCACCTTAAATTGGTATAAGGAATTACTGAGTGATACCGATTTACAAAGCGTGGCTTGGCATTCTTTATCGGTTGGGATCTTGGCCGCAACGATAGCGACTATGTTGGGTACCCTAACGGCGGTGAGTTTATACCGTTACCGTTTTAAGGGTAAGAAACTATTACACGGGATGATTTTTGTCATGATTGTATCCCCCGATATTGTCATGGCTATTTCGCTGTTAATTCTTTTTTCAACCCTAAAAGCGCCCTTAGGTTTTTGGACCTTGTTGTTGTCTCATGTTACCTTTTGCATGCCTTTTGTGGCCGTGACGGTATATAGTCGCATAGCGGGGCTTGATAAAAATATCTTTGAGGCCGCGAAAGATTTAGGCGCTAGTGATTTTACCATTTTATTACGGGTTATTATCCCATTGCTCTGGCCGGCTATATTAGCGGGTTGGTTGCTAAGTTTTACCTTGTCTTTAGACGACGTTATCATCAGTTTTTTTGTGACGGGACCTGATTTTGATATCTTGCCTCTCAAGATTTTTTCTATGGTAAAACTAGGCGTTAAGCCCGAAATTAACGCGCTTTGCTCGGTGATGTTCGCTTTAACCTTGTTAATTGTATTGATAGCGCAACTGGTTTTGAGGAAAAAACAGTGATGATCGTTAAAAAACCATTAAAAAATTTTATTTTAGCCATAGGCTGGGTAATAAGTTGTTGCAGTCCCCTATACGCCGCAGAACAAGTGATCAACATTTTTAACTGGTCGGGTTACATGCCCGATGATGTCTTGATGCAATTTCAGGCGGAAACGGGGATTAAAGTAAACTACTCGACTTATGATAATAACGAAACCCTTTATGCCAAGCTTAAGGCGAGTCCACAAGTGGGCTATGACATTATCGTGCCTTCCACCTATTTTATCGATAGAATGCGCCATCAAAATATGCTGCAACCCATAGATAAATCAAAATTATCCAACTTTAAAAACTTAAATCCGGAGTTACTGAATAAAAGTTTTGATCCCGAAAACCGTTATAGCGTGCCATTTTTATGGAGTGCTACGGCCATTACGTTAAATACTAAATATTGGCCAAAGGGCAGTGTGAAAGGTTGGAATGATTTCTGGCAAAGTCAATATAAGGATCAGTTGTTATTGGTCGATGATACCCGCGAAGTCTTTTCTATGGCCTTAATTTCATTGGGCTATTCACCTAATGACACCGATCCTAACCATATTAAACAGGCCTTTGAGAAATTAAAACAACTGATGCCTAATATTAAGGTATTTAATGCCGAGGGCGAGAAATCTATTTATATCGATGAAGACGTAACGCTTGGGATGGGCTGGAGTGGTGACATTTATCTAGCGCAACAGGAAAATCCGGCGCTTGAATATATCTTTCCTAAAGAAGGATTTATTATTGCCTTAGATAGCATGGCTATTCCCTTTAATGCTAAGCATGTGGAAAATGCCTATAAGTTTATTAACTTTATTTTGCGGGCCGATATTGCTAAAAAAATCAGCATGCAAACCGGCTATGCTACGGCAAACCTTGCTGGAGTAAAGTTAATGCCCAAAGAGATTCGTGAAAATCCCATTATTTATCCGGATGAGAGTATTTTAGCAAGAGGGCACTTTCAAAGCGATGCCGGTGCTTCTAGCACCATTTATGAGAAATATTTTCAGTTACTGAAGATTGGTGGATAAGCCTATTTTAGTAAGCAGTATCTGCTGATTAAAGTTTAGCCGAGTTAAAATTTTTGAGCCAAAGTTTTGTGGCGCCGGCAACGGCTGCAGGCATCACAAATAAGTTTACCAGGGGAATCATGGTAAATAATACGATGGTGATGCCAAATCCTAAGCTTGCAAGCCGCTGTTGTTTTAATTGTTGTTGCATGACTGTAAAGCTGACTCGGTGATTATCCATGGGGTAATCTAAATATTGTAAGGCCATGGTCCACCCATTAAAGATAAACCATAGGGGTGGGGCTATGATTTGTCCACCGGGAATTAAAAAAATGAGTAAAATTAAAAAAGCTCTGGGTAAAAAGTAACTTAAATAACGTAATTGCCGTCCTACGCTGCGCGGGGCGTCTTTAACGAGTCCTAAAAGCGAGGTAGGGCTACTATCTATTTTATGGGTAAGATAGCGCTCAACTTGTTCGGCCAATAAGCCATTAAATGGCGCTGCAACTAAATTAGCAAAAAAAGTAAAGGTATAAGTAGCAATTAAAATGACTACGGTCAGGAATAATATCCATAAGACCGGATTTAGCCACTGTAGCCAAGTAGGGATATGATTATTAAACCAAGCTAGAAAATCTTTGAAGTAGTGAGAGGCTAAAATACCGAGCCCAATAAAGAGAAGCAGGTTAATAATAATGGGAATAAAGGCATAGCGGCGTATGCCGGGCTGCCATATCAATTGAAAGCCATGCAGTAGATAGTCTAAGCTGTTAAGTGGTTGTTGTTGATTCATTTCGGTATTTTATGTCGGTTACCAGGCAGATAGCAATATTCATGCTATGATTAAAATAGGAATTTAATGATAATTACTAAAATCTTGAATTTTAATGAATAATCTCCATATATCAAATAACAAGAGAGGTGATATATGAACATTACGCTAAATTGGCCGACTGAAAAAAACGATATGCATGTGGCTAATGCAATTATTGAGAAATATCTCGACCTCAACGAAGGTGAGCCTTTAGGCCTGATTGAAGTGATAGTTAATGAAAAGGACGAGGAGGTTGATGTGCGTCCTGCCGCTTGGGTTGAAGAACTTGCGGAACATTTTAAAGAAAAATATGGCTATGAATATGGACAAGATATAACCAGCATGGTGATTACCCGTTGCTTATTAAAGGGCGAAACCATTCATTAATTAACTTTAGCGACAGGACCCAAGTCCTTTTTAAAAAAGTTGAGCATCGCGTTAAGATAATACTCACGCAATGAAGAGCTATTCAAGCTTAGTAGTTGTAGCCAAATGCATTTTTTGCTTGTAAGTTTAGCTGGAGTCGGTTAAGCTTTTCACCGCATAAACTATGGGGGAAAGACATGCGCCAGCCAATGGTAGCGGGTAATTGGAAAATGCACGGCTCACGAGAAAGCATTACGAAATTACTTGGCACAATTAAAGCGAATTGTGATACAATACCTGCCGTTGATTTAGTGGTTTTTCCGCCTGTTATTTTTTTGCAACAAGTTCAACAGTTACTAGCGGGTTCAAAGATTCAATGGGGCGCACAAAATGTACATGAGCAACCCAGTGGAGCCTATACCGGCGAGATTGCTGCTGGCATGTTAATTGAATTTGGCTGTAGCCATGTGCTGATTGGCCATTCAGAGCGGCGCACGTTGTTTAACGAGTCCGATGAGTTGCTTGCAAAAAAATTTATGGCCGCTCAGCAGCAAGGACTTACACCTATCCTTTGTGTGGGTGAAACATTAATACAGCGCGAGCAGGCTCAAACTGAAGCGGTTATTATTGAACAGTTGAACAAAGTAATAGATTTAGCTGGGGTTGAGGCCTTTAACCATGCTATCATTGCCTATGAGCCAGTCTGGGCAATTGGTACTGGTAAAACAGCAACGCCCGAGCAAGCGCAACAAGTCCATGCGTTGATACGCGAACAAATTGCGCTAAAAAGTGAAAATGTGGCAGGAAAACTGCGTATTTTATATGGTGGTAGTGTTAAGCCAGATAACGCAGCAACTTTATTTAAAATGCCGGATATTGACGGCGGCTTAGTGGGTGGCGCATCATTAGATGCCCAAGCATTTTTGGATATTGCACAATGCAGCAACTCTTATTATTAGTACACGTTTTAATATCATTACTCTTGATTGTTTTGGTATTATTACAACAAGGCAAAGGCGCAGAGGTTGGTGCGTCCTTCGGTAGTGGTGCCTCGCAAACCATTTTTGGAAGTCAGGGATCTGGTTCATTTATGTTAAAATTTACCAGTGGCGTAGCCGTATTGTTTTTTATTACAAGTTTGGCGCTTGGCTATGTGGCTGCACATTCACACAAACAACAGAATCAAGTTAATACACGGGCTTCTATGCCTGTAGATGTAACTCAACCAAAAGATAATATATCTGCTCTGCAGACCGGCCAGGCCCAGCCTGACAGAGCTGCCAGCAAGGGTTAACAATAAATAGCCGAAGTGGTGAAATTGGTAGACACGCCATCTTGAGGGGGTGGTGGCGCAAGCCGTGCCGGTTCGAGTCCGGCCTTCGGCACCATATAATGGTGGGTTTGACATGTTACAAACGTATCTTCCAGTGTTATGTTTTATAGTGATAGGGTGTGTTTTTGGCCTAGGCCCGATTATATTGGGATGGTTAGTTGGGCCAAAACGTCCTAATAAAGCTAAATTAGCTCCATATGAATGTGGTTTTGAAGCGTTTGAAGATGCACGTTTACCTTTTGATGTTAGATATTATTTAGTTGCTATTTTATTCATTATTTTCGATTTGGAAACCGCTTTCCTTTTTCCATGGGCCGTTGCTTTAAGGAAAATTGGTATAGTGGGTTTCTCAGCCATGATGTTTTTTCTGCTTATATTAGTGGTTGGTTTTATTTATGAGTGGAAAAAAGGAGCATTGGAATGGGAATGAATGATACTCTCCACAAGCAAGGCTTCTTAACGACTTCTCTGGATAAGCTGGTGAATTGGGCGCAGACTGGCTCTATGTGGCCCATGACTTTCGGCTTAGCCTGTTGTGCCGTCGAAATGATGCATACGGGAGCGGCTCGTTATGATCTCGATCGCTTTGGTATAATTTTTCGGCCTAGTCCCCGTCAATCGGATGTAATGATTGTGGCTGGAACTTTATGTAATAAAATGGCGCCTGCTCTACGTAGAGTCTATGATCAAATGCCCGAACCACGTTGGGTTATTTCAATGGGTTCCTGCGCTAATGGTGGTGGCTACTACCATTATGCCTATTCAGTCGTTAGAGGTTGTGATCGCATTGTGCCCGTGGATATTTATGTACCAGGTTGTCCGCCAACTGCCGAAGCACTATTGTATGGCATCATTCAGTTACAAAATAAAATTAACAAAAAGAATGTTATTCAGCGTTAGGGAATCATTATGGTTACGGTAGAAGCATTAGCTGCGCGAATACAAGAACTACTCCCTCATGCAATAACCAATAGCACCTGCGCTATTGATCAGCTAACTCTTGAGGTTCCGGTGGAACAGCTCAGAGCTTTATGTAAAATCTTGCGTGATGAGCCGGATTTACAATTTGAAATGCTGATGGATATTTGTGGCGTTGATTATTTAGGCTATGGCCGAGATGAGTGGAGGACCGAACAGGCAACCGCTACGGGCTTTAGTAGAGGTGCCGAGCGCGATATAACTTATGTTAAAACACCCAATAATACGCCTCGCTTTGCCATTGTTTATCATTTGCTTTCCATAACCCATAACTATCGAGTGAGGTTGCGGGTATTTATTGAGGGTGAAGTGCCGATGGTGCCGTCGGTAACCGATATCTGGAATTCTGCTAATTGGTATGAGCGTGAAGCCTTTGATTTATTTGGTATATTATTTGAAGACCATCCTGACCTACGCCGCATTTTAACCGATTACGGGTTTATAGGCCATCCATTCCGTAAAGACTTTCCGCTGATTGGCGAGACAGAAGTGCGTTATGATGCTGCAAGTGGGCGAGTTATTTATGAGCCCGTAAGTATAGAATCACGTACCTTGGTACCTCGGGTCATTCGACACGATAACCGTTATCTTGCACGTGAGGTCAGAAATGTCGTTGCCGATAAAGGGGATAGTAATGGCTGAAATACGTAACTACACCTTAAATTTTGGCCCTCAACATCCCGCAGCTCATGGGGTATTGCGGCTTGTTCTAGAGATGGAAGGTGAGACGGTAAAGCGTGCGGATCCTCACATTGGACTTTTGCACCGCGCCACCGAAAAATTAGCCGAATCTAAGGTATTTAATCAAAGCATAGGCTATATGGATAGGCTGGACTACGTTTCCATGATGTGTAATGAACATGCCTATGTGATGGCCATTGAAAAGTTATTAGGCATTGAGCCGCCCATTCGTGCCCAATACATTCGGGTTATGTTTGATGAGATAACCCGTATTTTGAACCATTTGTTATGGTTGGGAGCACATTCGCTTGATCTAGGGGCCATGACGGTATTTCTTTATACGTTCCGCGAGCGGGAAGACCTGATGGACTGTTATGAAGCGGTGTCAGGCGCCAGAATGCATGCAACCTATTACCGGCCCGGTGGAGTCTATCGCGATTTACCCGAGCGGATGCCACGCTATAAAGAAACTAAATGGCGTAGTGCTAAAGATATAGCAAAACGCAATGAGACTAGACAGGGATCGTTATTGGATTTTATTTGGGCTTTTACCGAGCGTTTCCCAGGGTGTGTGGATGAATATGAAACCCTATTAACCGATAATCGTATCTGGAAGCAGCGCACCGTAGGCGTGGGCGTGGTTTCGCCTGAGCGTGCCATGCAATTAGGTTTTTCTGGTCCCATGTTGCGGGGTTCGGGGATTGCCTGGGATTTACGCAAGAAGCAACCTTACGCGGTTTATGATCAATTAGATTTTGATATTCCGGTAGGCTTAAATGGTGATTGTTATGATCGCTATTTGGTACGTGTAGAGGAAATGCGTCAATCCAACAAAATTATTCGTCAATGTGTGGAATGGTTACAGGCAAATCCTGGCCCCGTTATGCTTTCGGATCATAAAATAACGCCGCCATCTCGGGTAGAGATGAAAACCGATATGGAATCTTTAATTCATCATTTTAAATTATTCACCGAAGGTTATTGTGTCCCTGAAGGCGAGGTTTATAGCGCTATTGAGCATCCTAAAGGTGAGTTTGGAATTTATCTTATCTCCGATGGTGCCAACAAGCCTTTCCGGGTAAAAATTCGAGCAGCGGGTTTTCCACATTTAGCCGCTTTAGATGAAATGTGCCGAGGCCATATGCTAGCAGATTTAGTGGCTATTTTATCTAGCCAAGATATTGTATTTGGGGAGATCGATCGCTAATGGCTGAAACAGAATTATATAAATTGACCGAGACAATGTGTGGTGAAATCGATCAATGGATTGCTAAGTTTCCACCCGAACGCAAGCAATCGGCCTTATTAGCCTCCTTGCATATTGTACAAAAAGAAACGGGCTGGTTAAGCACCGCGCAGCTTAATGCGGTAGCAGATTATTTGGGCTTGGCTTATGTAACGGTTTATGAAGTCGCGACTTTTTATTCTATGTATGATTTACAACCCGTAGGCCGCCATAAAGTTCATTTATGCAATAATATTTCGTGTATGCTTAATGGATCGGAAAAGCTGAGCGAACATGTAAAGGCTAAATTGGGCGTTGAGTTTGGTGCAACCACTACAGATGGTAAGTTTACTTTGAAACATGCGGAATGTTTAGCCGCTTGTGCGGGTGCGCCAGCAGCCCAAATAGATGGGGTACACTATGAGAATTTGACCCCAGAAAAAATCGATAAAATTTTAGATAATTTGGATTAATATGACTAACGTTTGCTACCGCACTTTGCAATTTGATGAGCCTTGGACACTAGAAGCCTATGAAAGCGTCGGTGGTTACCAAGTACTACGCCGCATCATGCAGGAGAAAACACCGTGTGACCAAATTATCAATGAGTTAAAAGAAGCGAGTTTACGTGGCAGAGGCGGCGCGGGGTTTCCAACCGGCGTTAAGTGGAGCTTTATGACTTCTGCTTCACAAGGCGCTAAATATGTGGTCTGTAATGCCGATGAAAGTGAACCGGGTACCTGTAAGGATCGCGATATTTTACGCTATAATCCCCATCAGTTAATAGAAGGCATGATCATTGCCGGTTATGCGATGGGTTGTACCTCGGGTTATATCTATATTCGGGGCGAGTTCACCGAGCCATTCGCGCGTGTAGAAACAGCGCTACAACAGGCTAAAGCGGCGGGATTGGTCGGTAGCAATATTCTTGAGAGCGGATTTGATTTTCAACTTGAAACAGCGATTGGTGCCGGTGCTTATATTTGTGGTGAAGAAACGGCTTTATTAAATTCATTAGAAGGCAAAAAGGGTTTCCCACGGTTTAAACCACCGTTTCCGGCTAATGTGGGTTTATACGGACGTCCAACCACGGTAAATAACGTAGAAACGCTTGCTTCGGTGCCCGTGATTTTAGAAAAGGGTGCCAAGTGGTTTTTAGAGTTAGGTAAGCCTAATAACGGCGGGACTAAAATTTTTAGTGTCACGGGCCATGTCAATAAACCGGGGAACTATGAAGTTCCATTAGGTATTCCATTTAAAGAATTACTCGAGCTTGCCGGTGGCGTAAGAAATGGTAATAAGCTAAAGGCCGTGATACCCGGCGGTAGTTCCATGCCAGTTCTCCCGGCTGAAATCATTATGGAAACGGATATGGATTATGATAGCTTAATGAAAGCCGGCTCAATGTTAGGCACTGCCGCCGTTATCGTAATGGATGAAACCACTTGCATGGTTAAAGCCCTAGAGTGTATTTCTAAGTTTTATATGGAAGAGTCCTGTGGCCAATGCACGCCATGCCGTGAAGGGACGGGTTGGTTGCACAGAGTGATTCATAGAATTGAAAATGGGCAAGGTAAACCAGAAGATTTAGACAATTTAGTTCGAGTAGCAAAAAATATTGAAGGCCGTACTATTTGTGCCTTAGGTGAAGCCGCGGCTTGGCCTGTGGGGGCTTTTATGAAACATTTTAGAGACGAGTTTGCTTACCACATTCAACATAAAAAATGTTTGGTAGGGTAGGTGAAGAAAATCTGTTGAGGCATCGGCTTAACAGATTTTAGTAGATTGTGGCGGAGAAGTGATGATTGAATTAGAAATAGATGGCAAAAAAGTTGAGGCAGAGCCTGGTAATATGATTATTCAGGTGGCCGATGCTATGGGTGTTTATATTCCCCGTTTTTGTTACCATAAAAAACTATCGATCGCTGCTAATTGCCGGATGTGCTTGGTAGAGGTTGAAAAAATAGGTAAACCTGTACCTGCTTGTGCCACGCCCATTAGTCAGGGGATGCGGGTTTTTACTAAATCTGAGAAAGCCTTAGCTGCCCAACGGGCTGTCATGGAGTTTTTATTAATTAACCATCCCTTGGATTGCCCAATTTGTGATCAAGGTGGTGAGTGTGAGTTGCAAGACCTTGCTCTAGGTTATGGCGATGATTTATCACGTTATACCGAAGGTAAACGCGCCGTCGATGATGAAAACTTAGGCTCATTAATTGCCACCGATATGACCCGCTGCATCCATTGTACACGCTGCGTACGTTTTGGTACGGAAGTAGCTGGTATGCGTGAGCTAGGCACAGTTTGGCGCGGCGAGCATATGGAAATTAAGACCTTCGTAGGCAAAAGCTTAACTTCAGAGGTCTCTGGCAATATTATTGATCTTTGTCCAGTTGGCGCTCTAACTTCAAAACCCTACCGTTATACTGCAAGAGCTTGGGAGTTACAGCAACGCTATACCATTGCTCCCCATGATTGCCTGGGTTCTCATCTTAATGTACATGTGCGTCGCAATGAAGTCATGCGAGTGGTGCCAAGGGAAAGCGAAGCGATTAACGAAACTTGGTTATCCGACCGAGATCGTTTTAGTTACACGGGTTTAAAAAGCGAAGACAGGCTTAATCAACCCATGATAAAACAGTCGGGACATTGGCAATCGGTTAGCTGGGAAGTTGCTTTAGAATACATGCTAGAGGCATTAAAAAAAGTTATTGCCGTGCAAGGCCCCGAACAAGCTGCGGGTATTATTTCACCTAGCGCTACCTTGGAAGAGAGTTATTTATTCCAACGGTTATTAAGAGGCTTAGGTTGTCCTAATATCGATCACCGCCTGCGCCAAATCGATTTTGCCGATCAAGACAGTATGCCTCTTTATCCTGGGCTTAAAGTCAAAATTGCTGATTTGGAACAACAGCGAGCTGTATTAATAATCGGCGCTAATGTTAGACAAGAACAACCTTTGTTAGCTTTAAGATTACGCAAAGCTAACCTTAAGGGCGCCCAAATATTTTGTATTAATCCTATCGATTATCAAGTTAACTTTAACTTAAATCAGAAGCTTATTTGTCATCCAACCCTGTTGCCAGAGATGTTGGCAGGAATAATTAAAGCCATACTCGTAAAACAAGCCATTGAGGCTCCCACTACGATTGCCGAACAACTTAAATCGATTCAAGTTACGGAGCAGCAACAAGCAATTGCTGAGGCATTGAGTGTTAATCAGCCGTCAACTATTTTGCTAGGTGCTATAGCTCAACAGCATCCACAGGCAGCTACGCTTAGGAGCCTTGCCAGCTTGTTAGCTGAGTTAACGGGTGCTAGCGTCAATTTGCTAACGGAAGGTGCAAATACCGCGGGTGCTTGGCTTGCCGGCGCCGTGCCGCATCGAGGAGCTGTAGGCTTAACTCAAGATAAACTAGGGCAAACGATTGCAGAACTCTTTGCAGAACCACGTAAAGCGTATGTGCTATTTAATGTGGAGCCCGCGCAAGATTGTGCTAATCCTAAGCAGGTAACCAAAGCTTTGCAGCAAGCCGATTTAGTTGTGGCACTAACGCCTTATAATACACCTTATTTACAGCAGCACGCCGATGTTTTGTTACCCATTGCACACCATGCCGAAACTTCGGGTACCTATGTCAATGCCGAAGGGGAATGGCAAAGTTTTGCAGCCGTGGTATCGGCACCCGAACAGGTGAAACCAGGCTGGAAGGTATTGCGCGTGTTAGGTAACTTAGCCGATTTGGCTGATTTTAATTATACAGCCTCGACCGAAATACGAGATGAATTACAGGGTATGTTGGCTAACCATAGCCTAAAAGTTGCAAAACAGGTTCAACCCAGGATAAATTTAGCTTATACGAAGCATCCCCTGACTCGAATTACCGAATGGCCTATGTACCGGGTGGATGGTTTAGTTCGTAGAGCGCTTCCTTTACAGCAAGCGGCCTCGCATGATTCGGTAGGTATTCGGATAAACAGCAAAATGATTGAGCAATTGCAGTTAGCAGCGGGTGGTTTAGCCACGGTAGAGCAGGCTGGTGAAAGTGTGACCTTGCCCGTTATTTTGGATGAGAGAATACCGCAGGGCTGCGCGTTAATTGCTGGAGGTTTTGCAGAAACTGAAGTGTTAGCTGAATCATTTGGAGCGATAACCATTCATGTTTGATTCAATATTTGCCATTATTTGGATTTTTATCAAAATCATCGCGATAGTTTTACCGCTGCTATTGTGTGTTGCCTACTTAACTTATGCCGAACGCAAGGTCATTGGCTATATGCAAGGCCGAATTGGTCCTAACCGGGTGGGAATATTGGGACTTGGCCAGCCCTTTGCGGATTTTTTAAAATTGCTTTGTAAGGAAATTATTATTCCTAGCGCTTCTAACCGCTATTTGTTCATTATAGCGCCTATTTTAACCATTGCTCCTGCCTTGGCGGCTTGGTCGGTCATTCCCTTTAGTCAGGATATTGTACTGGCTAATGTCAATGCTGGGGTATTATTTATCTTTGCTATGAGTTCATTAGGCGTGTATGGAGTTTTGATAGCGGGTTGGGCATCTAATTCAAAGTACGCTTTCTTCGGTGCCTTGCGTGCCGCTGCTCAAACTATCTCTTATGAAATTGCCATGGGATTTGCTTTGGTAGGGGTTTTGTTAGCGGCTGGCAGTGTCAATTTACAAGAAATAGTTTTAGCTCAACAAGGTGGTTTATGGCATTGGTACTGGTTGCCATTACTGCCATTATTTGTGATATTTTGGATTGCCGGAATGGCAGAGACTAATCGAGCCCCTTTTGATGTGGCCGAAGGTGAGTCGGAAATAGTAGCGGGATTCCATGTTGAATATGCGGGCATGAGTTTTGCCGTGTTTTTCTTGGCCGAATATACCAGCATGATTTTAATCAGTATTCTAACGGTTTTATTTTTCTTAGGGGGATGGTTATCACCCTTTGAAGGTATCCCTGGCTTACAAACAGCTTTTGCTTTTGTACCGGGTTTTGTCTGGTTAGTTATCAAAACCTGTTTCTTTTTATTACTTTATTTATGGATTCGGGCCACTTTCCCACGTTATCGCTACGACCAAATCATGCGTTTAGGCTGGAAAATATTAATTCCGGTAGCTTTGCTTTGGGTAATTGTGGTGAGTGCTGCTATTATATGCAAAATAGGCCCCTGGTTTAGTTGAGTGGATGAGGTTAAAGGTGTCATTTGACACAAATACGCCGCTATAGAGGGTTTGTTTACAAATGATGCCTTTAACCTCTGAGTGGTTAGGTGTGAATGAAAAAATTATGAATAAACTAAAGCATTTTTTTAAAAGTTTTCTACTGTGGGAACTGTTAGTAGGATTAAAACTAACAGGCCGATACCTGTTTAGCAAAAAAATAACGGTGCAGTTTCCGGAAGAGGAAACACCACGTTCTGCACGCTTTAGGGGATTACTGGCGCTGCGGCGTTATCCTAATGGAGAAGAGCGTTGTATCGCCTGCAAGTTGTGTGAAGCGGTGTGTCCTGCTTTAGCCATTACCATTGAGGCAGAACCTCGTGCAGATGGTTCCAGACGAACCACTAAATATGAGGTGGATTTCTTTAAGTGTATTTATTGTGGTTTTTGCGAAGAATCTTGCCCGGTAGATTCTATTGTAGCGACCTCACAAATGCATTACCATTTTGAGAAACGCGGTGAAAATATTTTTACTAAAGAAAAATTGTTGGCGGTTGGTGATAAATACGAAAAAGAAATTGCTGCGAATAGAACAAAAGATTCGGCATATCGATAACGAGTGAGTAAATAACAATGAATAGTGCAAATTTGGCTGTATTTGAACCCTTGGTTTTTTATGGTTTTGCTGGGTTATTATTACTAGCATCCTTACTC
>JAQSXL010000132.1 GCA_029256685.1 Gammaproteobacteria bacterium
TCAAAATACCGCTCGGCATCGGCTGAGGTACGAGCGGCTTCACCCAGCATATCAAAAGAATGCCTATACCCTTTTTCTTCGGCTTTTTTTGCTCGCTTCAGGGCTTCTTCTATAGTACGCCCCATCACAAACTGACGACCCAGGATTTTCATGGCTTGAGCAACGGCTTTACGAATAAAGGGCTCGCCCGCCCGCTCCGCTAATTGTTTTAACGTACCCCCTAGTTTTTTTGCCGAGGTTTTTTGCTTACTGAGTACTTTTCCCGTTAACATTAATCCCCAAGTGGTTGCATTAACGAACAAGGATTCGCTTTTACCTTGATGAGCTTCCCAATCGGCCTTAGTGATCTTATCCCGAATTAATTTATCAATGGTTGCGTTGTCTGGAATACGCAGCAGCGCCTCAGCAATACACATGAGAGCAATGCCTTCACCACTGCTCAGATCATATTCATACATAAAAGCTTCTATGCCACCCTTGCCCACTCTCGCTTTTCTTACCTCTACAACCAATTGTTCAGCTTGCTTTGCTATACGCGCCTTCACTTCGGTAGGCAGCTCAAGCTGCTTCAATAGATGATTAACAATCTCTGTTTCGTCCTGCCGATAGGTCTTAGCTATAGCTAGTTGTAAATCATCAAGTTTAGGTAAGGGACTGGTAAACAGCATAGTGACCTCTGGTATTGCCTATAATGGGCGCAAGTGTAACTGATCTTAGAGTATGTTTGCAAACTACTCAAGGCCGCTAACTTTGTTAAAAACAGGCTGCAAAATACTCATTTACTCTGGGTAAACTGCGCTTTCATTGCTGAATTAACCCGCTAACTAGGCTACAATAAATACTTAAGCATATCTTCTTATGAGGTCTAATTATATGCTACCAGAAAATATGCATTTTTTTCATTCCGCAGATGGAGAAGAAGAACGTTACCGCTATATCACTACGCTAGAAAAACGCGTTGATAAACTACTTCTGCCTTATAATTCTTTTATTCGCAATCAAGTTACCAGCAGTTCTTTATTATTTATTTGCATAATTATAGCACTGATTTTGGCAAACTCACCGTGGGCCAACTATTATGAAAATTTTGTCAACCTTAGCTTTGGCATTCACTTCAGCAATCATATTTTTATAGCTAATCTACAGCATTGGGTTAATGATGGCTTGTTAGCCATTTTTTTCTTTGTCGTAGGTTTAGAAATTAAACAAGAATTACTGGTTGGGGTGCTTAGAAGTTATCGCCGTGCGATTGTTATTATCTGCGCAGCCGGCGGAGGTATGCTATTACCTGCGATAATTTTTTATGTCTGTAACCATCATAATAATGCCTCACATGCTTGGGGTATCCCAATGGCAACAGACACGGCATTTGCGCTTGGAATTTTGATGCTGCTAAAAAAGAGGATCCCGCAAGGCCTGTTTACTTTTCTTACGGCACTGGCCATTATCGATGATATGGGGGCCGTATCGGTGATCGCGCTCTATTATACCAAGCATGTAGATAGCTATTATTTACTTTCAGCCTGCTTCATTCTTTCAATTCTGGTTTTATTAAATATTATAGGTGTGCGCAAGTCTTTACCCTATTTAATCCTAGGAATCATTTTATGGGGTGCTATTTTAATGTCAGGCATTCATGCAACCATAGCGGGTATTTTAACCGCTCTCACTATACCCGCAAGACCTAAAACAGGCCCTCGTGGTTTTATTCGTCAAGTAAGAAACTTATTAAGGCGCTTCGAAATTAAACAAGTTAAAACCCAACGTTCGGTTTTTGCGGATTCAACTCAACATGCCATCGTTTCCGAGCTTGAAAGATTCGCTAAGCAAGCCACGACCCCCTTACAACGTTGGAAAGATATTTTGGATAGGCCCGTAATTCTAGTTGTTCTTCCCTTATTTGCCTTTATTAATGCCGGTGTTCCTATTCATTTTAAGCAGCTAGGAACAGAGATTCAGCATCCCATTATCATAGGCATTATTTTAGGATTAGTCGTTGGAAAGACCCTTGGCATTTTTAGTGTGACCTGGTTAATGGTTAAATTTGCAGGAGGCGCCTTACCTCCCCAAGTAACATTCAGCCATATAGCTGCCACGAGCTTAATTTGTGGAATTGGTTTTACCATGTCTATGTTTGTGGCCAACCTAAGCTTTCCAGCGGAAGCTCCCGAACTGGTATTAGCTAAAACAGGCATTCTATTGGCTTCATGCTGTGCTGGTCTTGCGGGTTATTGCTGGCTTAGACTGGTATCACGGCAGTAAGTTTCCTTTATAATAAAACCAAGCGCAAAGGCCAGCAAAGCGCAGGCTATTAAACTATTGCCTATTACATGCCGGTATATGTCGGGATTTAACGCTACTGAGCGGTTATCAGACATCATGCCATAGTGTTCATTTAATAACCAACCGATAATTGGCTGTAAAATAGGCGCGCCGACGCTTATACCCAACATATTAATAAAACCCATCATTGCACCTTGACATTGAAAAGGCGTAATTTCCCGCGCAATGGCAAAAGGCAAGGCGTAACCACAACAGACAAACCCCAAACCAAATAGTAAAAAATTCAGGGTTAATAATGAAATATGAGGCGTATAAAAAATTATTGTTAATAATAAAAGGGTAAGCCCCGCACTTATTAATAAGATTGGTTTACGACGTTTGGTATGATCAGAAATCCAGCCAAACAGGGGATTACCCATAGCCGCCCCAAAAAATATTAAAGCACTTGCGGTTGCGGCCTGCGTTAAACTTATATTATAAAGTTTAACAATATAGGTGATACACCAGAGGGAGGCGAAAGTAGAAATAATAGTAAACATTAAGCCAGAATAAATGCCGCATAACCAGGCCTGCGGCATTTTAATCACCAGGAGTAATTTACTGAGAACTGATGACTTTTTACGCGTAGGAAAACGCTCTAGTACCGGTTTTGCAAGCTGCTTATCAAGCACCCAATAAAGTAGAATTGCCAGCAAAAAAGCCGTAGCAGAACAATAGAGCATGGATTGCCGCCAACCATGATGTTCAACACAAACCGCTAAAAATTGTTCACCCAAAGCAGCTCCCGACATGCCAAACATTTCGGTAACCCCTACAATAAAGGCAAAGCGTTGGGGTGGAAATAAATTAGCAGCAAGGTATAAAACACCAGGAAACGCTACCGCACAAAATACGCCCATGATTAATCGGCTTACTACCGCAACCGACAAACTATGAGCCATTGCAAATAACAGACAGCCAAAGCCAACGCAGATAATACCGATAGTCAGAATATTTCTAGCAGGAAATTTATCAAACAACAGGCCAGCTGGCATTTGTAAAAAGATATAAGTGTAAAAGAAACTTGCTGAAATTAAACTAACGCCGAGTACATTGATATTAAAGGCATCTCGCAGGTTAGCAATCATAACACTCACCGAGGTTTGCAATAAAAATTGAAATAACACGGTAATAGTCGCTAATCCCCATATAAACCAAGGATTACGGAAAAATGAATTTGATTGAATTCCTGCCATTTATATTGTTCATCCGGAATGTTATAGTAGTGTCAGAATGGAATTAAATTTTAAGTTTTTTCAGTGCATTGTATTATTAAAGAGGACTTTATGAAATTCATAAAAATGATTTTTATTGGTTTATTTGCGGGCTGTATTCTTACCGCTTGTGAAAACGAAATGTTTGGCATGCCAGAAAGTCAATTTACTCAATTAAATCCCGAACAAAAACAACAAGTCATTCAAGCCTATAATGAACGTAAATTGCAAGAAACTAAAAATGCACCTCTTTATGCGGCTATAGGAGCTTTAGGTAGTGCTGCTAAAGTAAATAAAACCACCCCACTTTCTAATTCCACGCAGCAAGAATGCCATTGGGAAGGAAATACAAAGGTTTGTAATTACAGCAGCTCATCTTCTTCGGTAAATTTTGGATTTAAATAAGTTGAGATGGTTATGAAAAAATTGCTATCCATTAGTTTGCTAGCACTGAGTTCTTTACTAATCTGCGGATGTGAAAAAACGATGTTTGGTGTACCCGAGAGTCAATGGAATCAGTTGAACAAAGAACAACAAGACGAAGTTATTCGCGGTTATAATGAGCAACAGCGGATTAAGCAACAAAACGCCGTCTTTATGTCTGCCATAGATACGGCGGGCTCTATCATTAAAAACAATCCATAGTAAAACTATACTTCTAGGGTCTGTTGCCATTTCTACTAGGCTGAGTGTAAGACCTTGATTTTCTGTATTCCCCTGCTCATTGACTGCTATGTCAACTGCGCTGCGGTACTCGACAAGCAATACTTTCTACTCAGCCTAGCGAAATGTCAACAGCCCCTAGGCGTAGATAACTGTGTACGAATCTACGCCTAGGACTATTATTCTTAACCCTTATAGCGCGCAATACTCGCCATAATTTCTTTTTTAGCGGACTCAGGTCCTTCCCAACCTTCTACCTTTACCCATTTATTAGGCTCAAGATCTTTATAATGCTCAAAGAAATGGCTAATCATGGCTAATAAATGGGGCGGCATGTCTTCGGGGATTTTGACATGGCGATAATGAGTGGATAATTTATCTGCGGGAACTGCCAATAGCTTAGCATCATTACCAGCCTCATCCGCCATTTTTAACATGCCAATTGGCCGGCAACGAATGACGGCACCCGATAATAAGGGAACGGGGGTCACTACCAAAACGTCAACCGGATCACCATCTTCTGACAAGGTTTGTGGGATATAGCCATAATTACAGGGATAATACATTGCCGTTGACATAAACCGATCCACAAACATAGTTCCGGTTTCTTTATCAACTTCGTATTTGACCGGTTCACTATAGGCAGGAATCTCTATAATAACGTTAATATGTTCGGGGGCATCTTTATCGGGCCCTACTCGCATTAAACCCATGGTTTTGTTCCTTCTATTAAATATTAAGTTTTTACTACTGGCATTAAATTACTATCCAGTGCAACTCGCTCATCAAAGACAAAACAACTACCCTGGTAATGTGCGCCTCCACATTGTTGGAAATAATTTAAAATTCCACCTTCTAGCTGATAAACCTGTTTATAACCTTGGTTTAACATGACAGCCGAGGCTTTCTCACAACGTATTCCACCGGTGCAAAACATAACCACAGGCTTTTCTTTTGCCGAACTATCTAATCGCTCAATTGCATCTGGAAACTGAGTAAATTTTTCCAAATTTAAATTAACCGCATTTTCAAAAGTGCCGTATTCCATTTCAAACGCATTACGCGTATCCAAGATCATCACGTCTTTTTTTGCATCTAGCCACTGTTTAAACTCGTTTGGACTAAGATA
>JAQSXL010000133.1 GCA_029256685.1 Gammaproteobacteria bacterium
AGGCCAGCCTGTGATTGCGCTAATACCTATAAAAATTATAGTTAACCAAATAGTAAAAAAATAAATCAGTTTTTTATTATGAGGCATATATATCACCGGTTAAGTAAAAAACAGATAATTAATAAACCCAGTAATTGCAACAATTAATCTATAAGCTTATTTCTGCCTAACCCTTTGAAAAAGTAAAATTTCAAAAATTTCCTTATAAGTTTATAGTTTATCGTGTTAAAAACCAACCATTTTTGTAAACTTAAGGTATTTGAATTTAAGCACCTTAAGATTATCGCTATTTATTTACTAATCTTAGACCCTGTAGGTAAGGATATTTTTTCTTGTTTATCCTGATAAGGAGCTATGGGTTTAGGATTAAAATGTTTAAATATAATAGGGTCTGTTTACAATTTCGTTGGCTAGGTAATATTCTTATTCAACCAATATCCCTATATCAGCTTGTTTTAAGGAAAACGCTATCTACTTCTCAATAAAATTAACCTTTTTTTATCGTATACTTCTAATTTATAGGGATGTCTAAAACAATTCTAATGATTTATGGAGTCGTTTTTAGGGAGCAGTTCAAGAGCCTAAAATCTTAACCGGCAATTCACCTATAAAATATAAATTGCCGGTCGCATGGGTTTTAGCTACACATCAATATTGGTTGCTGCCAAAGCATTTTGTTCAATAAAGGCGCGTCTAGGTTCTACGTCATCCCCCATCAAAATTGTAAATAACTCATCGGCAGCAATAGCATCCTCAATGCTAACCTGTAATAAACGCCGGTTAGCGGGATCCATGGTGGTTTCCCATAATTGCTCGGGGTTCATTTCACCCAAACCTTTATAGCGCTGAATAGACTGGCCTTTTTTCGCCTCGGCTAACAACCAATTATAAAGTTCACTAAAGTTAGTAATTTCTTTTTTCTGCTCACCACGCTTGATATAACTACCCGCGCTAAATAAACCTTCTAGTTTTTCATTGAGCGCAACAATGGCTTGGTATTCTTTTGACATAAAAAAATCATAATCTAAGCTAGCATTCGAGTAGCTTCCATGAACCTTACGCTTAATAATGGGTAGATAGGCCCTATGCTCTATATCCTGTTGTAATTCTAGCTCATAAACACTGCTATCAGTCGCATAATGCTCCAAACGCTGGCCTAGTTGTTCTAGCCAAGCTTGCATATAATCTTCACTTTGTAATTCAGTAGCCGCTAAAGCGGGTAAATAAAGCAACTGATATAGAGCTTGTTCTGGGTAGCGTCTTGCCAAACGTTTGATGCGAGCGACCAATAAGCGATAGTCATTTACTAATCTTTCCAAACCAACCCCGGTAATGGGTAAGGCATCAATACTTGAATAAAAGGCAGCGTTTTCTAAGGCAGTTTGTACCAAACAATTTTCTAATTCATTGTCATCTTTAATATATTGCTCCTGCTTACCCCGTTTAAGCTTATAAAGGGGTGGCTGACCAATATAAATATGACCACCGGCTACTAATTCCGGCATTTGCCTATAGAAAAATGTCAATAATAAGGTACGAATATGCGATCCATCGACGTCCGCGTCGGTCATGATGATAATGCGATGATAACGCAATTTAGTGGGATCATATTCTTCACGGCCAATTCCACAACCTAAAGCGGTAATTAAGGTGCCTACCTCTGCCGAAGCTAACATTTTATCAAACCGGGCTTTTTCTACGTTTAAGATCTTGCCTTTAAGCGGGAGGATCGCCTGAGTTCTGCGATCGCGAGCCTGTTTAGCCGAACCACCCGCTGAATCACCCTCAACCAAGTAAATTTCACATAAGGCAGGATCGCGCTCTTGGCAATCCGCTAATTTACCGGGTAAATCGGCAATATCAAGAGCGCCTTTACGCCTTGTCATATCACGTGCCTTGCGGGCAGCTTCCCTAGCGCGAGCCGCCTCAATGATTTTCATGACTATGGCTTTGGCGTAAGCAGGCTTTTCCAGTAAATACTCTTGTAGCTTTTCTGCCATTAAGGATTCAACGACCGGTTTCACTTCGGAAGAAACCAATTTATCTTTAGTTTGCGAAGAAAACTTAGGATCGGGTACTTTAACGGATAATACCGCGGTTAAGCCTTCGCGAGCATCATCACCGGTAGTGGCTATTTTATGTTTTTTGGCCAAGCCTTCTTGTTCAATATAATTATTTAAACTACGCGTTAAGGCACCTCTAAAACCAGCCAAGTGAGCACCGCCATCGCGTTGCGGAATATTATTGGTAAAACAAAATACCGTTTCTTGGAAATTATCATTCCACTGCATCGCAACCGCTACGGTAATACCGTCCTTTTCCCCTTCAAAATAAAAAACATCTTGATTGATGATGGTTTTATTTTTATTTAAATGTTCGACAAAGGCCTTAATACCACCTTCATATTTGAAAGTATCTTGCTTGCCACTACGCTCATCCAATAAATTAATTTGTACACCGGAATTTAGAAAAGATAATTCACGCACTCGCTTGGCAAGAATTTCATAATGAAATTCGATATTGGAAAAAATCTGGGGACTGGGTTTAAAACGCACTTCGGTACCGCGTTTATCGGTTATACCTGTTTCTTTCAAGGGTTCCCTGGGAACACCTAAATCATAAAACTGTTGATAAACTTTACCATCACGACGAATGGTCAACTGCAGTTCTTCGGATAGCGCATTAACAACGGAAACCCCTACGCCGTGCAAACCACCGGATACCTTATAAGAATTACTATCGAATTTACCACCAGCGTGTAACACCGTCATAATCACTTCAGCGGCGGAACGGCCTTCTTCCGGATGAATATCTACGGGAATACCCCGACCATCATCTTTTACACTAACACTGTCATCCACATGAATAGTAATATCAACATTTTGGCAATACCCTGCTAACGCTTCGTCAATCGCGTTATCAACCACCTCAAATACCATATGATGCAAACCGGTACCATCATCGGTATCACCGATATACATGCCAGGACGCTTACGTACCGCATCTAGGCCTTTTAAAACTTTAATATTCGATGAATCATAGGTTGGGGTGGTCACTTCACTCATGCATGCCTCAGCTATTATTTGTCTTAGCTAAATAAAAAAACTTCGCAAGTATAGCATTTTTTATAGGGTTAAGCACCCCTATAAATTTTAGAAATTTATAGCCGCTCTATCCTAAGTTAATCCTGAGAAAAAGGCTTATATTTAAAAGACTAATTGCAACATTCCTTAAGCCTCTCTTTATAGTGGCCAAGTTATCTTTCTCTTTATTTTTTAGGTTGATTTTCCCTAAGATAAAAAACTAAAGCTTATAAAAAAACATTTATAATGTTTTAGCATTATTTAACTGCCTATAACCTCTACACAAATCGTTCTAATCCAACCCAATTTAAAATCACCTAAAAATTCCATGTTCCACGTGAAACATTTTATTACTCTATTTTGCTTTAAGCTAAATAACAGCTAGTTATTCCCTGTTTATGTAAGGGCAAGGATGGCTCAAGACTGGAGCTGTTAGCGAATCAGGATGACTGAGCTTTACAAGCAATGATAGGACATTAGTCATCTGGTTAGCCAAGATCAGCCTGACACTGTACTAGCATCTGTCTTTTCGCATCTAGCGAAAGTTTATGGACAGAATCCAGTTGAGATTCAATTAGTTAGTTTTTTTTGGTTCTTTCTCTTCCAGTTCGGAAATAAATTCGGATGAGTTTCTTTTACCACTGTTTGCACTCGGCCTCTTGGGTGATTTAAAAAAACCAGATTGTTGGTTAGGATTTTCTTCCCGTGCTAGCGCTAAAGATGCTTGATAGCTAACCATACAAGCTGCTAAGTTTGGCTCATGCTTATCGTGACGATATAGATTAAAAAAAGCTCGTTTACACGCAGTAATTTGGTGGCAACCCGTTTAAATAACACAATCTCATCATCGGTTGGGACTCGTTGCTCTTGATAGAGCTTAATACCATTTCCTCGCAATAGCTGTCTATTCAACTGATGTAGCTGCTCTGGAAAGCAAGGATGCTCGGAATGGAAATAAGTAATTAAGTCCCTTATTTTTATTTTAAAAAATTCGGCTAGATTTTCTATTTTTTCCGGCTCACCGTTAGGATAAGTCACCAACCAACAACCTATTGGCTGTAACTCCCCTTCTAGCAATTTAGCGATACCAGGTTCGTTTAATTCAACTAACACATTCGCCAGCGCTTTTTCCTGAGTATTTTGTAACAAACTTAAATCACCATATTGCGCGGCTAAGGTGACAGGAGTAATCCCTTTCATATCCTTCTGTTGGCGTTCAATCCCCAAACTCATCAACTTTTTAATCAAGCCCATAATTTTTTCTAACGCCTGGCAGTTATAGGTTATCTTGCCCTCTTTATGCGTCATAAGCAGCTCTAACAGCAGATGCAGTAAGTTTTTCCTAAACACTGAAAGCGTATTAATATTAATATTACTCTGTTTAAGCTGCGATTTCAGGCCTTGCAGACAGGTTTCAACTTCCTCCGATAGATCATTATCAATTTCTAGGGTTGCAGCATCAGTAAGCTTTCCTAGTTTGTCTATTAGTTGCTTAGTGGTCCAATTTCTCAGCTCCTCACTAAAACTTATTCCTTGCGCGCCTAGATATATCATGTATTTATAATCAGTATCCCTAGTTCCTCTTTCAGCTATCTTATTAAATACTTCAACTAAAATTTCATCAGTGCCTTTTTTTAATAATTGTTTGCGATAATACTCCGTGATTTTTACGGATTGTCTTTTACTTAAACTTCGACCAGGTCGGCTTTGTCTAACATGCAGCCTAGATCCTTAAAATATTCGGCAATATCAATATAATTTACATTCTGAATATTTTGACAAAGCAGTAGGTTTCGTAGTTCTTCGTTACTATCTGCTAATAGCCGCTTTTCTAAGAAATAGCGAATATGATCTAATGTGAGACTAAAACGTATTTCATTACTGTGTATAATCTCAGTCACATTTATCTTGAAATCCGCAAAATTAATATTTTTCTCTTCCAGTAGATAACGACAGAGCTCTAAATGGCCGTGTTGTAAGACGGCTATCAATCCAGAGCGAATAAAATCATACTTATAATGCAACGGAATTAAATGGCTATTTTCAAATAACAATTTGTAAGTTTTTATGTATGGCGGTTGGGACGAGCCAGCTAGATACAGCAAATCCACAAGCCTTAATTCTTTATTAGAGTTCTTTCCAAACCCACATTAGCGGCCAATCTCGCTACAAAAATGGGTTCAAAATGCTCATGTACTCAATTGTACACTGCGCTTTTTCAC
>JAQSXL010000134.1 GCA_029256685.1 Gammaproteobacteria bacterium
ATCTTATTGGCTAATTGATCCTTTGGATGGTACCCAAGAGTTTATTAATGGTACCGCCGAATTTACCATTAATATTGCGCTTATCGATAGACATAAACCCGTCTTAGGCCTGGTTTATCAACCGATTAATCACCTTTGCTACTATGCTATTGCAGGGCAAGGTGCCTATAGACGAGAGGCTGATGGAAAAATTACCGCTGTTAATGTTCGTAAAAAACCGACCATACCAACGATTGCTATTAGCCGTAGACATAATCCTGAAAAATTACAAACTATTTTAGCTAAAGTCAGGAATTACCGTTTACTAAATTTAGGCAGTGCCTTAAAAATTTGTAAAATAGCCGAAGGAGAGGCCGATATTTACCCAAGATTTGGGCCTACTTCCGAATGGGATACGGCAGCTGGGCAATGTATCTTGGAAGAAGCGGGTGGACAATTAATTAATTTGCAGGGGCAACCATTAATGTATAATACCAAGGATTCCTTGCTTAACCCCAAGTTTTTGGCCATAGGAGATAACCAATACGATTGGTTATCTCATTTAATAATAACTAAAGGAGTTTTTCATGAGTAAACACGTTAAAGTTGCAATCACGGGTGCTGCAGGTCAGATTGGTTATGCCTTATTATTTAGAATAGCTTCTGGCCAGGTGTTTGGCGCCGATACAAAAGTGAGTTTACATTTGCTAGAGCTTGAACAGACGCTTCCTGCCTTGGAAGGCGTTGCGATGGAGTTAGAAGATTGCGCTTTTCCCTTACTCAAAAATGTGGTTTGTACCTCCGATTTAAATACCGCGATGAAGGATATTAATTGGGCATTATTGGTAGGCGCGGTGCCAAGAAAAGCCGGAATGGAGCGCTCGGATTTATTAAAAATCAATGGCGGTATATTTGGTCCTCAAGGTAAGGCTATTAATGATAATGCGGCCGAGGATGTTAGAGTTTTTGTGGTGGGTAATCCCTGTAATACTAATGCACTAATTGCCATGCATAATGCTCCCGATGTACCGAATGATCGTTTTTATGCTATGACCGCCTTGGATGAATTGCGGGCTAAGGCGCAATTGGCGAAACGAGCAGGGGTTGAGGTTACGGCCGTTACTCATATGACGATTTGGGGTAACCATTCCGCCACTCAATATCCCGATTTTTATAATGCTAAAATCAATGGTCAGTCGGCTGCACAAGTGATAGGGGATGAAACCTGGCTGCAAAATGATTTTATTCCACTTATACAGCAACGGGGAGCCGCTGTTATTAAGGCGCGTGGTGCCTCTTCGGCCGCCTCTGCTGCTAATGCAGCACTGACTGGGGTTTACAATCTTGTCCATGAAACTGCGGCGGGCGATAGCTATTCTATGGCTAGATGCTCTAAGGGCGAATACGGGATCGATAAGGGTTTAATCTTCTCCGTGCCCTGTCGCACCGACCAAGGTCAGTTGAAAGTCGTGGAAGGTTTTAGCCACAATGAGTTTGGCAATGCTAAGTTAAAGGCAACCTTGGATGAATTACGAGCAGAAAGGGATGCTATTAAAGAGTTAGGACTGATTTAAGAGTTAATTCTAGTAAAATTGTAACTAAGGAAGTGTTAATAACTATTCCTTAGTTACAAGATCAAGACGTTTTTTAGGGTGTTATACAGTGAGTATTACCTAACATTTTTATATGCAGAGTCCCTACTACTTGGTTAATTGAGCTGTTGTAATTACAATTTTGCCCTGAGTCTATAATTTTGCTGTAATGAAGCATTTATGCATTTAGAATCTTCAATTGCTTGATTTTAAGCCACTAGCATATTTATCCAATTGAGAAAAATAATCCAGATCATGCATAACACGTTATTATAGAAACTTATGGGTATGAACTCGATGAGGGATGTTTAGATTTGATAACGGAATCCTATAAATCCCGTTATCAAATAGTAGGGTGAAAAAATGGTTTTAAGCAAATTTAAAGGCAGAAGCTAGTTTAAGCGGCAGCTTCACCTAATACCAATTTTTTCAAACGGGCATTTAAACGGCTCTTATGGCGAGCGGCTTTATTTTTATGAATAATGCCTTTACCTACTGCTTTATCAAGCATAGGAACGGCTTCTTTATAAGCTTGTTGAGCCAAATCTTTATTGCCTGAATCTAGGGCTTTAATGACTTTTTTTAGATAGGTACGCACCATAGAACGACGGCTTGCATTACGAGCACGGCTTTGTTCTGATTGGCGGGCACGCTTTTTTGCTTGCGCTGTATTGGCCACGCGTTAATCTCCAATTAATATATCAAGTATCAAAAGTTAAAGGACAATAAATATGCCTTTTTATAGGCATTTTGTCAATGTTTATAAATAGCAAGCCTAGCCAAAGGGGAGATTGCCACCTGTACCAGGTGGTAGCAAATGCTTCATTTTACTCATCATTTTCTGCATACCGCCTTTTGACATTTTTTTCATCATTTTCTGCATTTGCTCAAATTGCTTTAACAACCGGTTGACGTCTTGGATTTGAGTTCCAGAACCCATGGCAATCCTGCGTTTGCGGGAACCATTAATCAAATCTGGATAGCGTCTTTCTCTGGGGGTCATAGAATTAATGATGGATTCTAATTTAACAAAGGACTTGTCATTAATTTGGGCTTTAGCCGCCGTAGGAAGGTTACCTATCCCCGGCAATTTAGCCAGCATACCCGTTACACCGCCCATAGTCTGCATTTGTTGTAGCTGCGAGCGAAAGTCTTCCAAGTCAAACGGCTTACCCTTTTTGAATTTATTGGCAAGTTGCTCGGATTTTTTTTTATCAAGCTTGCGTTCTGCTTCTTCTACTAAGCTTAAGATGTCTCCCATACCTAGAATGCGAGAGGCAATCCTATCGGGGTGAAACACCTCAAAGGCATCCATTTTTTCCCCAATCCCAATGAATTTTATGGGTTTACCCGTAATCGTTTTTACCGATAAGGCCGCTCCTCCACGAGCATCCCCATCTGTTTTTGTAAGGACAATCCCCGTTAAGGGTAGAGCATCGCCAAATGCTTTAGCGGTATTTGCCGCATCTTGCCCCGTCATACTATCAACCACAAACAAAGTTTCAATAGGTAAAGCAGTGGCATGAATGGCCTTGATTTCAGCCATCATCTCGGCATCGATATGTAAGCGGCCAGCCGTATCGACAATTAAGATATCGAAATGTTGTTGACGGGCTAAAGTTAAGGCCTTGTTTACTATCTGGGTGGGTTGCTCATTGGTCTGGCTAGGAAAAAATTCTACGCCTACTTCGCGAGCCAAGGTTTGCAATTGCTCAATAGCCGCTGGACGGTAGATATCGGTACTAACAACTAGAACTTTTTTAGCTTTAGTCTCTTTAAGCCAACGAGCTAGCTTTGCTGCTGTAGTTGTCTTTCCTGAGCCTTGAAGGCCTGCCATTAATATAACTGCGGGAGGCTGCGCCTGAATATTGATTTCGTTGGTTTCGCCGCCCAAGGTATCAATTAATTCTTGGTGAACAATTTTAACTAAGGTTTGGCCTGGGGTGATACTTTGTTGTACCTCTTGGCCAACCGCTTTATCCCGAATTTTATCGATAAATTGTTTTACAATAGGTAATGCTACGTCCGCATCAAGTAGGGCAATGCGTACCTCGCGTAGGGAATCTTGAATATTTTGCTCAGTTATTCGACCAAGACCACGCAGATTTTGTAAGGTTTTGCCAAAGCGTTCTGAAAGACTTTCAAACATAATTTACCTTCTGTAACTTAAAAAGAAAATATTAACTTAGTACTCTGCTAGTTTTGCGGGTATCTGCAATTTTATACTCCTCATCCTTGAGTTTTAGAGCTAAATGCCCCGAAAAGCCCTAGGGTTATGAGTATGTTTCGTATTATAAAATTATTTATTTAAGCAAGCAAAAGTATACTTAACAAAAGCTTGGTAGTATATCAGACTCTTGTTAGTATATGTATATGCTTTATAACTTACTTATATTTTTGGTGGTGGGTTGTTATTTGACCGCTACCATCATTCAAATTTTGTTTTTAACTGCTAAGCTTAATGGTAAGCAAACCCTGGTATTTTATTTAGGTTTGCTGGCCGTATTAGGCCATGGTTGGCTTTTGTATGCTTGGATAGAGACCTCACTAGGGCAAAATCTAACGCTATTTAATTTATTTTCTCAGACTGCTTGGTTAGTGGCTGTAATACATTTATTCTTGGCTATGCGAAAGCCATTGGAAAATTTGGGTATATTTATTTTCCCTATTTCCGCCGTCAGTATAATTTTAGCCATTTCATCTCCGGATCAGAGTATAGTTAATACTGCTTTAAATCTGGTGAGTCTGGTTCACCTTTTACTAGCAATAGCAGCCTTTAGTACTTTTTGTTTAGCTGCATGCCAAGCCCTTTTAATGGCTATCCAGAATTGGCAGTTGCGTCATAAAGATACCCGTCATGCCTTGCGCATTTTACCGCCTGTTGAAAGTATGGAAAAGCTGTTGTTTCAACTCATTGGAGTTGGTTTTATTCTACTCAATATACTTATAGTATCGAGCTTTTATTTTTTTAATGATATATTCTATCCACCTTTATTAAGCAAGATATTACTAGCGGTTCTTGCTTGGCTTATATTTGCTATTCTACTGGTAGGGCGATTTTTATTTGGTTGGCGTTCAAATACTGTAATATGTTGGACATTAAGTGGTGTGGTTTTGCTATTGATCTGTTATTTGGTAAACCAATTGATAGCTTGACAGAATTGTAATTAAAAATAATTTCTTTTTTTATTAAAGGTTAAGCTTGGAAAGTCTCAGTAATCTACAACTTATTCTTATACTGGTTTTTTTGCTCATTATGTCTGGATTTTTCTCTGCTTCTGAAACTTGCATGATGGCTTTAAACCGTTACCGTTTACGTCATTTAGCAAGGCAAAAGGTTAGAGCCGCAATTAGGGTACAAAAAATGCTAGAGCGGCCCGACCGGTTACTGGGTATTGTACTAATTGGCAATACCTTTGCGAACATATTAGCTTCTGCAATTACGACCATGCTTGCCTTTCGTTTATACGGCGAATACGGTGTTTTTATTGCTACGGTAATATTAACCCTCATTGTACTGATTTTTTCTGAAATAGCGCCCAAAACGGTTGCTGCTTTATATCCGCAACCCCTATCTTTTGCGGCGTCCTTACCGCTTAAAATCATGTTAAAAGTTTTGTACCCACTGGTTTGGTTGACAACTACGATAGTTAACACGGGATTAAAAGTTTTTCGAATTAAGGTAGGAAAGCGCGGTATTGAACCTTTTAGCATGGAAG
>JAQSXL010000011.1 GCA_029256685.1 Gammaproteobacteria bacterium
GGAAACTGGTCTTGAAGATGTCGATATTTTTCTGTTGCCAATACCGTGTCTATTAAAAATTTAATCGCTGATAAACTCTGAGTAGCGCCTAGGTTAATACGTTTAGCTGTACGTCCCCGTGTAGCCTTATTACTAGACACAATGGAAGAAGCCATAGGTAACTGCTTTTCCGTTCTAGCTAACTGTTTTAATTCTTTTAAGGTAGCCCCTTTTAAACAAGCCTCTACTGCATGTTGCTTAAGTTTAGGTTGGGTGAGCTTAGTAAGCAATGCGGCCTTTTCTAAATTTTTTATTTTATTGTTTTGAATGAGCTGTTTTATTACATCATCTGCTTCCAATATAGCACAGTAGTTCATAGCATGTGGCAAACTACATCCAATAATAGTGCGCAGAATAGTAGGCGATAAAGTACGAGTTGTCGTTTCATTTTGATAGCAGGTAACAATCTTCTCTAAATTTTTAATCCTTTCCCATAACGTTAAATCTTCTCGCTCCATATTCTCAACCCACTGTAAAAGACTAAGCTTATATTCAGTGGGACGAGTATCTAAAATCTTTGCTTGAACGGACGTCTTTCCTGCTAACACCGAAGCGAGCGTGCGCCTTTCTCCGGCTACCAAACGATAATGATCCATATACTTATAAACTAAAACAGGATTTAAAATACCTTCTCGTTTAATTGACTCGGTCAAGGACTGTAAGGCTATTAACTCTTGTTGTTTTTGGGAGAATAGTGGGTCGGATTTATCCAGAGGGCCGGTCAAATCGGCTAAGGTTAACGCTAAGTTGCGCGGATTATCCGGATCTAATTCTATTTTTTCCAATGAAACAGCCTCTACGCGTAAAGAACCCGAATATACGTGAGCCGCATTTACCGTATCTTCTAATCCCTTGGTTAAATCTTGACTGATCTGAAAAAATTTTTTTCTAGCCATTTTTAAATATTCTCTCTGTTATATATTGACAGGCATCTTCATACTCTTTCCTAGCTATATGATTGCTTGGCAATTCAAAAAGCAATTTGGGATCAGCGCCCTCAACTAATATTTCCGTATAGGCAGCACGCTTTTTAATGCTATGGGGCATAACGTAATTCGATACACCTTTCATATTTTTCAATGAATTAAGAAAATGCTTATGCAGCTTTATATCTCTTACCTGATTAGGTAAGATACCCACTAATTCAATAGGATGAACACTATTTCGTACATAAGCTTCCTGTTTCCAAAGTTGTAACATTCCGTAAATGCCTTCGATAGAAAATTGTTCCATTTGGGATGGGATAATAATATGAGTCGCGGCTTTTATCGCCGAGATAGTAAGCGGTCCCTTAGAAGGTGGTGTATCAATGACCACTACATCATAGCTTTTTTGTAATTCGGCTAAGTCTAAGAACTTTTTTAATTGTAAATGCACCTTTTCCACCACTTCATATTTGGTGACGGCTTCAGCATCTTGTAGTTTACTTGAAAAAGCCGGTAATACTTCGAGATTAGGAATAAAGGTGGGATAAGGTATTACACTCTCTCCATAAAAGATATCTGCTATACTGCTTCTTCCATCCCAGTTGATATCTTTTTCGGACTCGTAATCTGGATGAAGCGGAGGTATTTTTCCACCTCTATAGGCTGGATCGTATGCCATCTTTAAATAGCGTCCAGAAAAATTGGCTTGTGGATCAAGGTCAATCCCCAATACTCGACGGTTAGATACCATGGCTAAATATTCAGCCAGTATGATGGAATTTGTTGTTTTTCCTTCTCCGCCTTTGTGTGTGGCATTTACAATTACTTTTATCATAGCAAAAATGTCTCTAGTTTAAGGCATATGTTATGGCTTAACATATGCTATGCTAAGCATAAAGTTAATAACGTTAATATGTCAAGGTCTTACTATCAAACTGTTTTCTTAATTATTATTTGTTTAGTTAGTTTAGGTTTCTTAAACCCTTGTAATATAATAGAAAATCAGGTTTAACTGTGACGTCTACGGGATTGAGTGTGACATTTACGGGATCATTGGTGACACTTACGGGATTATATGTGACGTCTACGGGAAAATAAATGTTGGTTAATGTGTCTTTTACAGGAGTAATGCCATTTTTCTTAAATAAGCTTTTATTAAATGACTTGGATCCTGTCAGTCGTGTCTTCCTTCTTGTGCTCATGAACTGTGCGCGTGAGGGATCACACACATCTGCCATCCGCTTTCTAATGGAAGCTTATTTAAGAAAAATGGTATAAATCTAACGTCGTAACCCTATAGGTTAAGTGACTTAACTTATAGCGGATCCCTTGATGCAGTTATGTTTATTTAGAATAAATATCCGAAATTATATAATGGCTATAAGGATTATTTTTGTCTGGAAAAATTAGCTAAAATCGTTATTATATTCTTCCTTTGCCATAAGTTTGTATAGAATAGGCAGGCAGATATAGCCGATAAGTGACAGGAGTTGATTTTTGTGGTTTTCCGGATAATTACCCTTAATGTCAATAATTTACATGGTTATCATTTTAAAAGAATGATACAATTAAACACTGCCTTACAAGGTGAGCTGGTATATTTAGCCGTGAAATTATCGCCACAGATATAAAAAATCTTAAGGTAACCTCCAAGCCAATATCAATACTGAGAGTGGATATACTTAACTATAATGAATTAAGAGTTGAAATCAATTTTTAAGCAAAAAGATTTTGCCCCTGTTTGTAGGTAATTTATGACCGAAGCCGAGAAGTTGAAAAAATTAAAAGCTGCTGCTCAATTGCTATTAGATAAAAAAGATGCCTTGGCTACACTATATGGCCCCGATGCCGAATTTGTTTTCAAATATGCGCCTGATTTTGCTAAAGCGCTGGGAAGTTTAGCAGGTCCGTTACAAAATCTTATGCGGACTATGCGAGAGATCGAATAATACCCTTTTTCTTAAATAAGCTTCCATTAAATGACTTGGGTCCTATCAGCCGTGTCTCTCCTCTCATGCTCATGAACTGCGCGCGTGAGGGGTATCTCACATCTGCCACCCACTTTCTAATGGAAGCTTATTTAAGAAAAAGGGTATAATAAGCGTTTTAGAGGCGCCGATTATAAGCGAGTATCTTCAAACTCTACTATGCTGGTCATTAAGGCTTGATTTTCCGTGATCCGCGACTCTGTCATTTGATATACACCGCGTTGCGGTTCACGAAAATCAAAGCTTTCTGCCTTAAGCCTGCGAGCTCGAAAACACTCTCTAATAAGTATTTGGCTATGCTAAGAGCTAGTTACCGTGCTAGATTTATTCATAATAATCTGCTTTGTGAATAAATCTGGCACGGTAATATCATCCGGTAATTTGGCTAAATTATGATATAAGCTTAAGCCTATCTTTAGCGCAGTTTAACGTTGAATACCATTAAATTTAGCTGTATTTGCTAGAATTGCGCTATAATGACCGCATAGCCATGCTTTTGCTAATTTCGCACAAAACTTGAACTGAGCCAAAGAAATACCTAAATTTTTAGCCTTATTACCTTGCGTCCCGGTTTGAGTATAATCAGCACGAAGTACATCGGCCAACAATGCTTGATAATCCGATAGTTCCACAACTAGCTTTTCAATCTCAGCGGCTATGGATGAGTAAGGAATACCCTGATAGCCACCGCCCTTTGCCGGAAAAAAAATATAATCATCCTGCAATCGACCTTCAATGGAACGATGAGGGTATCCTATACCTACATCCTCTTGCCGTGTATACCACAGGGCCCATTCCTGTAAACGCTTTTCTAAATGAGATTCTACGAGCGACATAATAACTTCCTATCCACCTCTTAATTTATGTAAAGAAAATAATTATAGTTAACTTTTAGCCGTTTTGTGTTAATGGTAAGGAATATTTCCTGCCATGGGCGGATAATGTACTAAGTGCTTAATTTTAAAGCACTTTTAATTCTTAAATAATACGCTTAATTTTAAGGCTTGACAGAGTTAGCTAATTTTGTTAGTATGTTGGTAAATTAGCTTTAATCTATAAAGCCCCTGCATAACCCTATGCCGGGGCTTTTTTTATGTGCTAATTTCAATGCTATTTTAATTCTGATTGGGTTTGCTGAGTACTAAAGGAACAAATTCTCTCGTTAATTCCGCTAGAATTTTCGTAATGATACGCGATGCTTAACTTTTTTAAAAAGGACTCGGGTCTTGTCGCTTAAGGCACTCCATCGTACTCGTAAACTACGCGCACTGGAGTCCTCGCCCTAGCGCCACCCGGTTTTAGAAAAAAAGTTGAGCATCGCGTGAGTTATATATGAAAATAATTAGGAAGGGCATAGCGAGAGGCTTGGTCTGACTCAGCTGCAAACTCTGTTTTTAAGGAGAAAACAGACGCTTACAGGGAAGTATTAACGGCGTGTTTGCAGCTGAGCCAGACTAAGCGGTTTCCTCCTATTTTTATTATTTCGCGCGGAATCTAATAAATCACTTGCATTAGCTAGCTGATTTTGATAGTATATTTGCACAATAGGTTTTCTGCGCCCATAAATTTTGCGGGTGTTTTTTTAATATTTTTCTTGCAATTTCTTCTAAAACATCATTTAAGCTATTACGTATATCGTATATTTAATTAATAAAATCTAGATTAATTCCCTATGGGCCACTGTCTGTGCTGGCCTAATATTTTATGGAACAAATTTGATAATAGCTGATGTGAATTCATTCGGTACCCGGTTAAGTAACTAAATTTAGCTAACAATAGGAGGAGATATGGCTAATAATGTGGATTGCTATGTGGAACATAGATTAAAGGAGTGGGCTAATTGGTATGCTAGAAATATCGATTATGGTTTAGGTTACCCAAAACGCTCAATTGAAGGCAGGTTACTCGATGAAGGTGGGTATTTATCAAAAAGTTCGGGTTACAAAAGAGAGCTTAATCATCCTGCCGCGGAAGAAATTGAGGTGTTAATCAGAGAAATGTCTTCCTATAATGAGGAACTAGCGAAAGCAATAAGAGTAGAATATATTAAAAATAATACACAGGCTAGTAAAGCTAAATTATTATCCGTATCGCTTGCTCAATTTAAGCTTTATCTGAAAATGGCAAAAGCTTGGTTATCAGGACGTTTATTGACGCTTCGACATTATCACTCAACCTCATCTGTAAGTTATCACAATAATTATTCTTAACAAATAGTGTTTAATATAGATGATAAAGCGGTGGTATATAGGGGAAAAAGCAGTCCCCTATAGCAGGTAATAAGGAGGATTCATGCACGTCGAAGCTAATCATTCTTCAATCTTGTTCTACGTTAATGATTTATTGGCGCGAGGTGATAATATCGCTACTCTAGCTAAGAATTCTGGTCTTAACAAGACTTCACTAGAGCGGTTACTCAAAAGAAAGCAACGTTGTTTAAGTAATAAAAACTTCCTTAAATTGATTAGTTATTGGTGCAGGCGACAGCTTGGTTATCAATAACCGTCAAATCGTTCAATATAAAAATCCTCTTTCTATGATTGATAGCTAATTTTGGCAAGTGAAAGGTTTATCTGGAATCAAGCCTGTGGTGCCATTTAATTAAACGGGGTTTGCTAAAAAATTGAGATATTAAGCTAACGGTTTGCTTGATGTGTGTTTATAGGAGTAAAAATGGCTAAGGTTGGCAAAAAAAAAGTAGTACCGGTAAATTTTATCAAGCTGTATGCAGAAGACGAACTAGATTATATGGATAAGCATTATCTTGAGGCAAATCAAAGCTTACAAACTTTAGATGATAGAAATTATTTAGCAACTTTTTATTTTAAAGAAAAAAAACATCTTAATTGAATTCCTTTTAAATTGAAAATTTACTAGGCAACGTAGTTAATACTGCAAATCCAGTTAAGCCAAAACTAATTTATAGCTTAGTCTGTAAAGCCATGTTTTTACAGACATAAGCGCTTTGATCGGTGCTTGTTATATAGGCACTGGTCATATTTTATTCTTCCAAGTAGAGAAGAGGAGGGTTTTATAAGTTGAACCATTAGCAATATAACAACGTAAACATAAACTTAATTTTGGGCACATAATTTAGAGGACGAACTATGGCATTAACACGCAAAACCCCTGGTGTGTATGTTGAAGAAGTATCCACCTTACCACCATCAGTAGCAGAAGTTTCTACTGCCATCCCAGTTTTCATAGGATACACCGAAAAAGCCTTACAAGGCAATACCAGTGTATTGAAAAAATCTGTACGTGTCAGCACTATGCTAGAGTATGAAAACATTTTTGGTAGTGCTGCGACAGTTCCTTTTGCAGTTGAGGTAAATACCGATGCAAACACAAACATTAGTACCATTACTAGCGCTACTCCAGAAACTTTAAAGTTTTTTATGCACTACAGTTTAAGAATGTTTTTTGATAACGGTGGTGGTAGTTGCTATATCGTATCGGTAGGCACTTACGGAGATGATAGTGAAGAGCCAGCTACGGCAGTTAAACTCGCTGATATAAAAACTGGACTTGATATTATCGCGTTAGAAGATGAACCAACCTTAATTGTTTGTCCAGACGCGGTAAATTTACCCAGCTCAGAGTATAACTCTTATGCAACCGCTGCTTTAAGGCAATGTAGTTCGTTGGGCGATCGCTTTGCTATCTTTGATGTTATTAACGCGTCAGTAAAAGAGTTGGAGATCCGATCCACGGTAAATGATGCAGCCGAGTTCAGAGACAATGCCGTTGGCACAGAGAATCTAAAATACGGTGCGGTTTATTATCCCAATCTGTTGACTATCCTTACTTATAATTATAAAGAAACAGGCGTTACCGTTAATGAAACAAAGGGAGATGCAGATCCTGAAAGCTTCAAGCTCAATTCTATGAGCAGTACCAGAACAGGCCTATACAATCAAATAAAAGCCTATTTGGACACCGTTAGAGTCGAACTTGCACCTAGCTCGGCCATCGCCGGTGCTTATGCCTCGGTTGATAATAACCGCGGAGTGTGGAAAGCGCCCGCTAATGTTAGTTTAGCTTCGGTAATTTCACCTACTATCAAGATAAGCGATGATCAGCAAGATGACCTTAATGTGGATAGCTCTGCAGGTAAGTCTGTCAATGTTATACGTAGCTTTACCGGTAAAGGTACTTTAATTTGGGGTGCTCGTACATTGGCGGGTAACGATAATGAGTGGCGTTATGTTTCCGTACGTAGATTATTTATCTTAATTGAAGAATCTCTGCGTAAGGCAACCGCTTATGCCGTTTTCGAGGCTAATACCGCTTTGACTTGGTTAAAGCTCAGTACCTTAATCGAGAGCTTTTTAACTAACTTATGGCAGCGTGGTGCCTTAGCAGGTAGCACACCAGAGCAAGCTTTTTTCGTCAACGTTGGTTTAGGTAAATCCATGACCGCACAAGACATTCTAGAAGGGCGCTTGATTATTGAAATAGGTATCGCCGCCGTGCGTCCAGCCGAATTCATTACGCTGCGTTTTTCGCATAAGCTACAAGAGTCCTAATAGCCTATTAATATTATAAGGAATCAAAACTATGGCAACAACAGCTCAAGATATTGCGACTACCTATCCCATTCCAGTGTATCGCTATACGGTAGACTTTGGTGGTGAAGCTATTGCTTTTTCTGAGGTATCTGGCTTGGAACTAGGGGTAGAAACAATTGTTTATAAGGATGGTTTGGGAGTCAAGCGTATGCCTGGCCAACCCGTAGATACTAAACTGACCATGAAGCGTGGCATTGTAAAGGCCGGCAGCCAATTTTATACATGGTTAAACAGCATCAGCTTAAATCAGGTGGATAAGAAAGACATTACCATCAGTTTAACCGATGAAACGGGTGCTACTCCCATCGTGACCTGGAAGGTGTTTAACGCTTTTCCATCCAAGTTATCGGCTCCTTCTTTCGATGCAAAAGCCAACGATGTGGCCATCGAATCATTGGAACTTATGGCGGATAAAATAACAATTCAATACGCCTAATAATAATAATAAAAGGAGATCCATATGCCTTCTTTAACTGATGTGCCACCGGTTAGTTACCGCTTTGCAGTTATTTTCTTTGCCGGCGGTGCTATACCTAATCCGGTAGATATTCGGTTTCAGAAGGTATCTGGATTATCCGCTAAGGTGAATACGGAGTCTATTACCGAGGGTGGACAAAATTTGTATAAGCATAAACTTCCTACAGGTATTGACTACGGTGAACTAGTATTAGAACGAGGGGCTGTAGTAGGTTCGCCTCTTAACATAGAATTTAACGCTGCTATGACGTTATTTAAATTTGCGCCTAGTAATATATTGATTACGTCACTCAATGAAAACGACATACCTATTATGGGTTGGCTATTTGAAAGAGCCTATCCTGTGGAATGGTCGGTTTCCGATTTAGACGCTACGAGTAATAGTATCATTATCGATACCCTTAAACTTGCCTATGCAAGGTTTCAATCTGTCAGGATATAGCCATGCCAATTGAAGTTAAAGAGTTGGTTATGCGTTTCAATGTTGGTGAGCAAACAAGTTGCAAGCCGGATAAGAATGATAATCAGGCCCGGGCCAGCGGCGCAGCCGACGATATGGAGCGCATTGTCGCCACCTGTGTTGAACAAGTTTTGGACATCTTAGAACGAGCCCAAGAACGCTGAGAGGTATTATGTTAGACAAATTGATTAAGTTAGAAAAACTAACGATTACACCCCTTGATCCAAGCAAAGGTAACACCATCAGAGGTGACAAATTTAAGTGTTTGTTTAATCCTAGTAAATACTCACTCGATTATGAAATTGGTTATCAACGTTCGGGCCCTTCCAATAAGAGTGAGTCACAGTTTGGTGAAAGAATTAATCCAAACTTATCGCTAGAACTTATTCTGGATGGTACCGGCGTCGATCAAATTGGTTTGGCTAAAATTTTTGGTACCAAAACGGTTAAACAACAGCTGGATCAGTTCCTTAAGATTGCGTTCGAACTAAATGGCAACAAGCATGAACCCAATGCGGTACAGGTGACGTGGGGCAAGAGCTTGTCATTTAAAGGGCGTCTAAAGTCGGCAAAGGTTGATTACGAATTATTCGACAAGAACGGTGATCCTTTACGTGCTAGACTGAACGTTACGTTTGTAGAGCATAGAATTCGTAGCGAAGCGCTCAAAAAATGGAAACTCAACTCACCCGATCTCACCCATATCAAATTGGTCAATAGCCATGAGAATTTACCGTTAAAAACGTATGAAATATACGAAGACAGTCGCTACTACTTGGAAGTGGCTAGGGTCAATAAATTAAATAACTTTCGTCGCCTGCAGGTAGGCCAAAAGTTAGTTTTTCCACCCATAGAGCAGTAAAAAATTATGGCAGGTTACGCTGAAGTTACTATTAAAAGCAATGGTAAGACTCTTAGCATGGAATATAAAGTGGTATCGGTGGATACGACTTTAGCGGTTAATAAGATTCCACACGCTAGGATTATACTACAGGATGGCAGCTGGGCTAAACAAAACTTCGCCTATAGTGATAAAGGGGATTTTGATTTAGGCAAAGAGATAGAAATTCTGATCAAAGATACCTCTAAACCCGAGACTATCAGCAGTGTTTTTAAAGGCGTGGTCGTGAAACACAGTCTTAAAAAGAGAGGCAAGGATACGTTTTTGGTTGTCGATTTAAAAGATCCGGCCGTCTTTATGACCACCATGCGTAAGACCTTTGCTTATCAGAAAAAAACCGACCAAGAGATTATAAAGGCGGTAATAAAGCGCTATGCCAAGTTAGGTGTGACCAAAATAGACCGGGCGGCAGTCAAACATGAGCAGATGATTCAATATAATGCTACCGATTGGGATTTTATCCTAGCGCGAGCAGAAGCTAATGGTTTGTGGGTCATCGCCAATCGGGGTCAATTCAAGTTTATTAAACCGGAAGTCGGTACCGTGGTGTCAGCGTATAACTATGGTGCTAGTGTTATCGATGAATTTGAGCTGCAAGCGGATATTCACCAACAGCTAAATAAGGTGGAAGCGTTGAGTTGGGATGTGACCAAACAAGAGGCAGCCAAACCGGCTAAGGCCACGGCTTTTTCCCTACCACAGGATACAAAATCTGCGGTGGCCGCCGCGAAAAAGCTAAACGCCGATACCTATCAGTTAACTAGCTATACCGATTTAGAGCCCAGCGAAATACAGGCCTGGGCAAATGCTAAAATGCAGAAAAATCGGCTGTCGCTTTTTAAAGGACGACTAATGGTGCCAGGCTATACTTCCGATAGCTTAGATAAGACGCGAAAGTTAAAGCCGGGTGATACTATTAAACTGGGCGGCACCAGCAAGTATTTTAATGGTAAACAGCTGGTAAGCGCCGTATCTCATCACTTTTCTCTACAAGGATGGAAAGTTGAGATTCAATTTGGTTGCTCGGCCACATGGAACTATGAGAAACACCAGGTAAACGATGTACTTGCGGGCGGTCTGTTGCCGGGAGTCAACGGCTTACAAATTGGAGTGGTAGAGGCCTTTAAAGCCGATCCCAATAAGAAATTCCGTATTGCGGTTAGCATTCCTTCCTATACCGATTCGCCAGGTGGAACGGCCGCTAAAAAGGTATTTTTTGCCAGACTGGCCACGCCTTATGCCACTAATGAAGCCGGCTGGTTTTTTATTCCGGAAAAGGGAGATGAGGTCATCTTAGGTTTTTTTAACGATGATCCGCGTCATCCCGTCATTTTAGGATCCATGTACAATCCTAAAAATAAAATGCCATTAACTTTATCGGCAGAAAACAACCAAAAAGCCGTTGTGTTAAAGAAAGACGAGACGGGTTGGCTGTTCGATAGCAAGGAAAAAACCTTTGCACTGACCACCTCTAAAGAAACCGCGCTTAATATCAAAGACGGTGAGTCCTTAGAAGCCAAGGTTAAGAAGGAATTTATTAAAATTAACAAGGGCATTACCTTGACAGCTGAGAAAAATATCAAAGTCGAAGGTGAAAATATCCTGCAGACGGCCAAGAGCGGCATTAAGTCAGAGGCAAAGGGTAAGCATAGGATTAAAGGCGGGAAGGTTACCGTTGAAGGGTCAGATATTCAGATGGTTTGATCTCCCTACCGTTGCTTCTTCTATCTATAAATAATATTTTGGAGTTTGATATGGCCGATACACCGTCTTTTCTAGGAACTGGATGGTCTTTTCCACCTACTTTCGACAATATAGCTAAAGCCGTCATGATGGTCCGTGACGAAGAAGATATACAGCAGAGCTTGGCCATTCTTTTATCGACCAAATTGGGCGAGCGCATCATGCAACCCGATTTTGGCTGCAATTTAAGCGACTTTGTATTTGGTGAAATAGATAGTAGTTTGCTAGGAGAAATTGAAGAGGAAATTACTAACGCCTTGATACAGCAAGAGCCAAGAATAGACGTTGACGTCATCGATATTGACCAAGATCCCAATACCCCTGGCCTATTGCTGATCAACATAAACTACATGATTCGTAGTACAAATACCCGCAGTAATATGGTTTATCCGTTCTATCTCAATGAGGCTACTCTTTAAGGTTAGGTTTACCCATGACTGATTTTATTTTAGTGGATGGCGATGAGGCTATATTTTTGCCGGCCTTTGGTTCCGCCGTAGTAACGGTAAAACCGGGCGAACTAAAGGCCAGTGGTAAACCAAAATTATCGGACAAAAACATTTGCCTAGAAGGCGATGAATCCAGTGTTGAGGTGGCGGGTTGCAATTATATATCCGGTGGTTTTGTGATTCCCGGTGTCGGTACCTTAAAAATTTCAAAACTAGCTTCTGATCAAGTGGCGCAGAAAACCAAAAATAGTAAACCGGTGATGCTGGTGGGAAGCATGTTTGATGCAGAGTTTGAGGTGACTTCGCCGGCTAAACAACCGGCACCGCCAGGACCCCCAGTACCGGATGGTAATCCTAAGTATAAGGGAAAAGGTAATTTTATGACCACCAATATGAAGTGGAAGGCAACTTAAGGTAGCAAGCCAGTTTTGTGCGTTGTCAATAATTAATCATTGGTTAAATGGAACTCCTATGAATCTAAAAAATACGACTGTGAGCAATGGCAGTAGTCAAAACGATCGCCTTTCACAAAAACTAGCCGCCAATTACATTGCAGTTGAAGAGCGCAGTATTGAACAGCTTTTAGAGTTTGTACAGGCTTATGCGGCTAAGTTAACTTATTACAATAACGACAATTTAGCGAATGGCACCTGGGCGGGATTTTTTAATCAACAAGATTTTAATATCCAAGAGCTAGTGGCTTATTTAAAAAACCCAGCCGACTTTCAGCAATATCCCCAAAAATTAGCCCGTTATTCACAGCCGCACATCGGCTTACTCTTAGCCTTTCTGCAGTTATTGCAGCATCCCCAGCAACAGTTTCAGGATCTAACCCAAAGGCATTTGGATTTTTACTATCAAAATGTCTTGAGTTTACAGCCAAAATCACCTACCGCAGATCAGGTTAACGTTATTTTTACTTTAGAAGATAACATTGATTTTTACCAGATCAACAAGGGCACCTTATTGACTGCGGGCCAGGATAGTTTGGGTAACGATTTGTTCTACAGCCTAGACAATGACTTTTTGGCCAGTCAAGCGCAGCTGGCGCGAGTAAACACGCTGGCGGTGAAAAAGTTCACCGCTGAAGGGGGCGCGCATAAGATAACGGGTATCGTTCCGCTTACCGTCTACGACACAGATGCAAAAGTGTTGTTTAGCAGCAGTGGCTTTGATACTTTCGGTGACGTGAGCGTAGATACAGAAAAAGATGAGCTCACCCAAACATGGCCGCAATATCCTATTCACATGGGGTTGGTGTTGAGTTCGCCCATCTTGTTGTTAGAATCCGGCGAGCGGAACATTACCCTCACTTTAAGCTGTTTGTACGCGAACCTGGATGAGACCGTGGTTACAACTGCCTCACCGTTCAGCCCTCACTTCCTGGGAAAATTTACCGAATTTTTCACCATTGAAATGAGTGGTGGTGATAAGTGGTTAACTCCAATCATTAGCGCAACCAATGCCGTGCAATTGACAACGGATGATAATGGATATATTAGGGGGACGTTAGAATTTAAGTTGACCTTACCCAATACCGAAGTAGCGGTTGTCGCACCTTCGGCCGAGCTATCGCCCGAGTTGAATGTGGCCTATCCTGCGATTCGTTTTCTATTGAAACCTTTGGTACGTAACGATGAGGGTGATACCAACTACCAGCTGCTAAAAAATCTGTGGCTAGAAAACCTTGATATTACGGTCGAAGTGCAAGCATTAAAGAATCTCGAATTGCGCAGCGATAACAATGTGTTGGATGGCCAAAGTCCATTTCAGCCGTTTGGTTCTTCACCCATTGCGGGTAACAGTTTTTATTTTGCTAATGAGGAACTATGCAGTAAAAAACTGGATGAGCTATCCGTAACGATTGAGTGGATGGATCTGCCCAATGACTTTAAGACCTATTATCAGGCTTATTCTGACACCGCGGTGTTTCAAGAAAAGTATAAAGATTATCCGGATCTTATCGCCAAAGGAATCAATAACGATAGTTTCAGCGCCAGCCTTAAGCTCTACGATAACCATAGGTGGTATGAAATGGGTGAAGCGCAGAAGCTATTTGAGGGAACCGCGGCAAATCCAGATAGGCTGAGCAATATTCGCAATCAGACTTATGCTGCGATAGACGAGGAGAGCTATATCGCAAGGCCCATCGATATCAGTGATGATGAGTTATTGAATTGGAGCCGGTATTTTAAATTAGAGCTCAATAATCCAGATTTTATGCATTCGCTTTATGCCCTGGTTGTTAGCGAAAATGCCAATAGTATGATGTACTACCAGCAGGTCAATCAGCTTAAGATAGAGCTACAACCCTATCTGAATATAATAGCCGCGCAAACTCAAATCATTAATCAGGCCAACGCGGATAAACAAGCTGTTATTGATACGCAAAATCAGTTAGCCGATTATAATGGTAAAAGGAACGCCTTGCTCAACGCTTCTGGTGGGGGAAGTCTGGCCCAGCTTCAGCAGGATACCATGGCCTATAAAAATTATCCTAGCCAATTAAGTGAGTTAGAAGCAAGGATTGCGCAAAAAAATGCAGAGCTGAATGTTTATTGGGTATACTACTATTACTTTAACGACCCGCGTTGGCAGGGTTATGTTTGGTGGTATCCTACCATTTATTTGAATAGGTATTATCAGCTCAGAGACGAATTAAATCAATTAATTGCAGATAGAACCGCCCTAATCGCCAGTTTGCCCGAACTTGCAAGGAAATATGAGGCTGCGCAAGGACCACTGGCACAAAAGGAAAAAGAACTAAGTGACTATGGGGCTATCATTGGGATTGATGCAAATGGCAACGATCTACAACCCCTGCAAGGACTCAAGCTAAAATTAAAGACGGTTACCGATAAGGCCAGCGATGCCCAAAAACGTATTAACGATGCGACGTCTGTGCTAGAAAAGGCTAAAACCGACGGTAAGCCCTACCAAGATAAGTACGATGCAGCGGTAGCCATAGCAAGGTCTCATTTACCGGACAACGTGGCAGGCCGAGAATATACTTCACCCGCTACCGTATATCCCGCTTATATTCCAAAGATAAAGAACTTTAGCCTGGGTTATAAAACGCATGCCAGCATTAATTTACAGGCCATAGCCCAACAGAATGAACAACAGATTATACAGGTTAATCCCAGCGGTGTAACCGATATTGCAAATGTAACGGTGCTCGATCCTAATGCCGCGGTAGCTACCAAGCTTTATCCGTTATTACCCAGGTATACGGAGGAAGCCGCTTTATTCCTTGGTTTTAGCAATTTGCTACCACCACAAAATTTAGCGCTATTATTCCAAATGGTACCGAGTTCTGGTAGCTCAATGGTGGCTAAACCCGATATCAAGTGGAGTTATTTAGTAAACGACAGCTGGCAGGCGTTAGATAAGAGCAATCTATTGCTAGATACCACCAATGGGTTATTAGACAGTGGTATTTTACGCTTTGCCATTCCAGCAGACGCCACACCCAGCACCGAACTATTTACCGGAGGGTTCTATTGGTTAAAAGCCACCATTAACGAGAATAGTGTGGCTATTGGTAAAACGCTGGACATTCGTACTCAGGCAGTCAGTGCAACTTTTGTAGACCAAGAGAATGCTCCAGACCATTTAAGTAAACCATTGGCGGCTAATACCATCACGGATTTGGTGAACTCGGATCCCTTGGTAAAAAGTGTTAGCCAACCTTACCCTTCTACCAAAGGGAGGATGGCTGAAGATAATGCCAACTTTGCCATTAGGGTGAGTGAACGCCTAAGACACAAGCAACGTGGATTAACCGGTTGGGATTATGAGCGCTTGGTGTTAGAGCATTTTCCCGAGATCTACAAGGTTAAATGCATCACACAAACAGGTCAATCGGGGGCCTATGATCCGGCCAAGGTGGTATTAATCGTGATTCCAAATGTAGTAAACACGGATCCGACTTTTGCCTTACAGCCTAAGGCGCCTTTATACCTGTTAGAAGATATTAAAACTTATTTGGCCAATTTTTTATCGCCCTTTGTCAAGCTAGAAGTTAAAAACCCCATTTATCAACAATTAAGTTACCGTGTTGGGGTAAAATTCTATAAAGAATACGAGCAGGGTAGCTATGTCAAGCAACTTAACGATGAATTGGTACAGTTTTTAACACCCTGGGCCTATGGGCAACAGGTGGACATTGATTTTGGCAGTGTATTGCACAGTTCCTCGGTCATACATTTTATCGAGCAACGGCCTTACGTTGACTATGTGTCAAGTTTAAGTTTAACCCAGTATATACCTTCGTCGGATGGGTCTGGCCAATTACAACCCATTAACAGTAGTACGGGTCTTGCCCAAACGCTATCGCCGGAGGCTATCTTAGTTTCAGCGCCTACGCATACGATTGATATGTTAAGTGGAACCAAGAAGGAATATACGGCGGCTACGACCGGTATAGGCTATTTCAAAATCGGAGATAGTTTTTATATCGCCCCAACAATGTAATTTAATTTTAGACCACCTTCCTGCCAAGTGCTTAGTACAAGTCTGGACAATACTGCAGCAAATTAACCAAGTATATTGGCAGTCTAAGGCTCCTAGTCTTAGGTGCTAAGTGCTTGGCAGGAAGGTGGTTATTTTATGTCATGAATATATACTTAGGAGCATAGAATGGCTAACCGCAGCAGGGTTTTTCTCAAAAATATATTTAAACAAAACGCCGTACCCACCGAGCAAAATTTTGCTGATCTTATCGATTCTTACTACAACACCGCGGACGATAAGCTGCATTTAGATAACAGAGGTCTCGTGATAGGCGACGGTTATAAAAAAGAAACCGCACCAGAAAATGGGTTATTAGTACAAGGTAAATCGCAGCTAGGCAGCTTAACCATTGGTAATGGGGTGACCGTTACCGCTTTTGATAGCGCAGAGTTAACCAACAGTAACTCTGTCGTGCCTACGCAAGGGGCGGTCATGGCTTATGCCGATAAGAAAGCTAACCTGCAGGGAAGCAGCCAGGTTCCTTTTGCCACTCAAAATTTAAGTGTGAACGGCTATTTCACGTTTGACACAGTACCCAATGGCAATAAGGTAAAAATTAACAACATTGCTAGCGCCATTTCGGAGGATAGTGCCTCGGATGAGCAGACGTTACTTACCGAACAAGCCATAAAGGCAGGCCTGGCTCTCAAGGCTAATCTAAATGGCGATAGCAACGTTAATTTTAATGTAGGTAACTTGGTCGCTAGCTTTATAGAAACTGATGGCTTGTTGATAAAAAAACAAGACTACCAGGTGATCAATATTACCGTTAATAATCAACTGTCATTTGGTAATAGCATTGAAAATGCCATTGACAAAATCTCTATAGACGGCAGTTTCGCCGACGTAAAAGATACGAGCTTGGCCTCGCAAAAAGCGGTTAAGACTTATGCCGATACTAAAGCGAATAAAACGGGTGATGGGCAAGTCCCTTTTGCTACCAGTGATTTAACAGTCAATGGTCAGTTTAAATTTGCGGCTAATGCCAGTAATGCCATTGACAAAATCTCTATAGACGGCAGTTTCGCTGACGTAAAAGATACCAGCTTGGCCTCGCAAAAAGCGGTTAAGACTTATGCCGATACTAAAGCGAATAAAACGGGTGATGAGCAAGTCCCATTTACCGCCAGCGATTTAGCGATTAAGAATCAGCTTAAATTTACCGCCGATACAGCGGTGATTAATAAAATCTCCGCTGACCTTAATTTTAGCGGAGCGAATCATACAACCTTGGCCACCCAACTGGCTGTCAAAAGTTACGTCGATACCAAGGCCAACCTCACGGGAAACAGCAATGTTGATTTCGCCACCAATAATTTAACGCTTAGCGGCAAATTTAGTTTTGCCCAGGATACCGATACTAAAATTAGCAAAATTTCCACCAATGCCAATTTGCTAGATGGTACGTTGGCCAGCGACCAGGTGTTGGCTACCCAAAAAGCGGTTAAAAGCTATGTGGATGCCACCCTAGGTGGCAGGGCGCTCGTTGGAGGCGACGAGGCGCAAGATTTCCAGGTCGCCAATCTAACCGTTCAGGGTCAGTTACAATTTGGGGATGTTTCTGCGCCGGTTATCGACGCCATCAAGACAGCGGTTTCTACGCCTGCATCTGCGAGTGCTCTATTGACGGAGTCGGCTATCGTTGATTATGTCGATCTGAAAACTGCCGATCCAACGACACCCTCAGATGCTCGTTTAAAAACGCAGATACAAGATTTGTCAGGTTGTTTGGCAACGGTTTTACAACTGCAAGGCGTCAGTTTTGAGTGGACCGAAGCCATGAGGCCGTCGGGCAAGCAGTTTGGCTTTATTGCGCAACAAGTGGAAGCGGTTATTCCTGAGTTGGTTAATACCGATGACGATGGCTACAAGGCTATTGCTTATTTTAAATTAATCGCGTTTTTAACCGAAGCGATAAAAGAGCAACAAGAACAAATTAACGCGTTAAGACAAGACCTAGCAATAATTTCAACTAATGAATAAACGATTTGCTGGGCAGTACGTCTATCCGTCATTTAGGAACCTTAAGCATGAATGAACCGATCACGATTTCTAATGAGACACCTGCGTTAACGGGAATGAATTTTCTTGAGTTACGCCAGCAAGGTATTGAGCTTATCCAGCAACTTTCAGGGGATGTCTGGACCGATTACAATCTACATGACCCTGGAATAACCATCTTAGAGCAGCTTTGCTATGCGATTACCGATCTGAGCTATCGTCTATCTTTTGATATTCAAGATTTGCTTGCTTATAACGATGATGATGCGGTGTCTGGTGCTCAGCAGTTCTTTACCGCTCGCGAAATACTCAGTAGCAATCCGGTTACTATTTTAGATTACCGTAAATTGCTGATTGATATTGATGGGGTGAGAAATGCTTGGTTGGAAATTAATCCATTACCTTTTGCGGCTCTCTATTATGATAGTCAAGCTTATCAGCTTGCCTTTAATCCGGCCCAAAATAGGGAGCGGGTTGAGCTGACAGGGCTTTATCGGGTAATCATTGAAAAAGACGACCATGTGATTGAGCAAGATATCCCTAACCTTTTGCAAATGGTTAAGGATAAGTTGCATGCCCATCGCAATTTGAGTGAAGATTTCAGTATCATTGAGGTATTACCCACCGAAACCGTTACTATCGAAGCCGAGATCGATATTGCCGATAACGCCGATGCCGATAGGGTAAGGGCGAGTATTTACCTTGTGCTTAACCAGTTTATTTCGCCATCCATTCGTTTCTATAGCCTACAGGAACGTCTGCAGGCCGGTTTGATGCCGACAGATATTTTTACCGGCCCTGTATTAGCACATGGCTTCATTGACGATACAGAGCTTAATAATTTTGATAGACGTAAGGTACTGTATAAGTCGGATATATACAGCTTATTGTTGAGTATCGATGGCGTTATCGCCGTGAGGAGTCTGTCGCTAGAAAGCGATAAATCTTTAACCGAGCAACAAGGATGGGTATTAAAACTGGATGCCGATAGTACGCCTAAATATAAATCTAAGGAGCTGGTTTTTAAAAAAGATGAAACCACTGGCAGCGACAAGAGTGACATTAAACTTTATAAAAAGCAAATAGTCACCGATTTGGATATGGATAGTTTGCAAGAGCAATATGATAATCTGCTGGCCGATGAAATTATCACCATACAGGCCAATGTTAAGCTCAGAAGTCATATTGATCCACACTACGTATTAGCTAAAATTTACCGTGCTCTCAACCAATTGATTCAAACCTATAATGTAATTATCGATAATCAAAGGGTTGGTTTTAGAGATTTGCCGATATTAGATGCAAGGTTAATCGGCAACCTATTGTTAAATTTGTACGACATTCAGGCGGTTGAAAACGTAACCATTAGCAGCAATAAGACTGTGGGTGGCGAATCGTTTACTTTTAATCCCAAGAACTCGCCAAAATTTAAGCTACCCGCTAAATTCCTGGCCGATAATGATATCCATTTATCGCAAAGCGATCAATTACTGACCGAAATCGACTTGGCTAAGTTTGAGCGCGAGTTATTAATTCTAACGCATTCCCAAGCGGACGATGAACAAATAAAATTGGGCTATGATTTAACGGTACAACCAGGGGATTATCGTGAGTTGAGTGATTATATCTCTATACAAAACGATTTTCCCGATAATTACGGGATTGGTCAGAATGGACTTTCCGAGTTGGTGAGTGAACAACGTAAGGCACAGGCTAAGCAGCTAAAGGCTTATTTGTTGATATTTGACCAGCTTTTGGCCAACTATTTCACCCAGTTAGAAGCCAGCAAGCATCTGTTGGCGGTTAATCCCGGCCAATTAGCCGATTTAAATAGAACCTATTTTGCGCAACCGGTCAATGATGTTACTAATATAACGGAGATTTTAAGTGCCGATAATGATCAAACAGTACTGGAACAATTAGCGGAAGGTTTGCAAGATACCGAGCGCTTCCAACGCAAAAGCCGCCTGTTGGATCACCTGTTAGCGCGTTTTGCCGAAGACTTTCCCGATAATAAGTTACTGATGTATTCAAAAATGGCAGACTACAACCTTATTAAACAGAACTATTTAAGCGATTATGCCAACATAAGTTGCAATCGCTTTAAGGCCTATAACTACATGGCTCAACAGCCGGTTTGGAATAGTGCTAATGTTGCGGGTTTGCAACGAAGGATTAGTGGCCTATTAGGCATAAGGGATGCACGACGTAAAATATTATCCTTAGGTTATGACGAAGGCTTTCATCTGGTTGAGCATATATTATTAAGACCGGTTGAAGAGGCAAGGCTGGCCCGCTTTCCTAGGGCTATCACCGGTTTTAAACAATCCATTGTAGTGGATAATCAGCTTATCTGTTATTCATTACAACATGGGCTGGCTAACGGAGAAGAAATTGACTTAATTATACCTGATCAGCCCAATAAAACGGTCTCTGTATTGATAGATGAACCTGAAGTAGGTAGCGATGGTACCACCGCTGCGCCGGTCGAAACCTCGACCAATGCCTTTAAGATAGAGTTAGACGACGAAAGCCTAGAAGCTATGCTATTAGCGGCAACCACGACGGAAGGCTATGGTTGGGATTATGCCAAACGCTACATGAATCCCATTACCGCGTTTGCCCCCTCTTCGATTGACAACAAACAGATTATTTGTGAGTCGGTGCAGCATGGACTGGAGAATGGTGAGCAAATTCAAATTATTTTACCCGATACCACCTTTTCGGCGCCATTTTGGGTGGTGATAGATGCATCTGCAACCGGTAGCTCTGGTCAGACCGAGGTTGAGAGCTCGGCCGATAGCTTTAAAATCATCGTTGAGAACGATAGCATAAGGGCTGAGTTGCTGGCCCTTAGTAAGCCCGAAGGTTATGGTTGGAATAAGGTTAGCAATTTTGACCGTACGCGTAAATATCCGCGTACCCTGGTTGACATTACGGTGCAGAACCTTGTCAGCGATTTTATTCCCTCGGCGACACCGGAACAATTGATCTGCCATGCCGTCTCGCATGGTTTAAATAACGGTGAACGCATTAACCTCATTTTACCCGATCAAACCATTCTATCCCAACTTGAGGTGGTCATGGATGAGAGTCAAACGGGACAAGCGGTTGAAACGGGATCCGATGACTTTAAAGTGGTAATAACCGACCCGGTGCTTAGAGAGAGTTTGTTAGCCGCCGATACACGTCAACCCCACCGTTGGAGCTATGATGATAATACGTATTTAGTTTGTAATAGCGAAATTGAGCATGAATTACAAGAAGGTGACAAAATCAAACTAACGGCGGTTGCCTATCAGACCGAGCTTGCGGTAATGACGATTCTATCACCGCGTCAATTTACGATAAAGGCTAAATCGGCGGATGCTATGGCTGCTTTAACTACGGCACATCTTAAACAAGTAAGCTGGGAATTGACGGATATTGTTATAGACTTTACCCAATCTATTACGGGAATATCGCCACCTATCGTTATTTCAGCTAACAATAACGCCATTGCGGTAACCGTAACCACCGAAGTTGCCCATCATCTGAGTGAGGATGTTAAGATTGCTATCTTCGATGAGGCCGAGTTTTATCGCGAATATAATGTCGCACAGCGTGTAGATGACAACCATTTCAAAATAATGGAAACAGATATTAAAACCCCGTTGGTTTATGATATGCCGGTCGGAGCGGCTTTTTATTACACTCAGTTGCCACAAAGTTATGCTATTACCGCAATTTACTGTCCCGATAAACAACCTATAGACATAAAGCCGGTAGAGGTAATGTTGGCCACCGACCTCCAGGCGTTACAGGTAGATTCACAGGTGGCTATTTATACTAACCGTACTAAGTACCGTGTGTATAATATTATACGGGTTGATTCCGAGGCCAGTACTTTTACGGTTTTGGAGACCGATCCAGATAGTTTATTGCTAAAAGATGTATCGGTTAATATAAATTGGCAATGGGCCGATGCCACAACGTTCATCGACCAACTTCAGCCTGCGCAAAGTAAGCAAATAAACAATATTTATCCCGAGGCTCAGCTTCCTGAGGAGGGTAGTTCGGTGCGGATTAACCTTACTTCTAAGGCTAATCAATTACAGGTGAATGACCAAATCAACATTTTTGGTCAAGGAATGGCGGCTACAAGCTACACGGTGGTAGAGGCCGAGCAAGATACGTTTACCGTAGAAGAGACTCATGCTAATAGTATCTTGCTAAGCGGAATTGTTCCTGGATCCCAGCTAAACTGGGCCTTTATTAGAAAGACATATGAGCCATATTCTTTCCAAATAAGCCTTGTTTTTCCTGCTTGGTTGCCACGGTTTAAGGACACCGAATTCAGGCAATTGTTAACTGAGACTATCATACGTGAGACACCGGCACATATCGCCATCAATATTCAGTGGTTTGATCGTAAGCAGATGAGTGAGTTTGAGCAAGTCTATAACAATTGGCTATTGCGTAAACTAAATAACAACGCGACGGCCGGTGACATTGATACTGCCGCCAATAAAGTATTGAGGGCATTGTATCAAGGTAAGCCACTGTCGGAATATGACGAAGAAATATTCGGCGAGATTAGCCAGATGACGGTAAAGAAAGATTTCCGTATTAGTTATCCATATATTGAGGGTGTGGTCAGCAGTGAAGAAGTGGGAGGCATAGGGCATATGAAGATTAGAAAAATGGGAAATAAGGAGATGAACACTAAGGAACATCATGAAATATTCCAGATATTGTTTCCGGATGATTAAAGCTAGAAATCGCTAATTACTTTTAATAAAGCAGCTTTATGGCCCAATTATCGTTAGATAGTTGGGCTTTTTTTTTTGGGTAAATTAAGAATTTCCTTAGTTTGCCAGTTGTATCTTAACCAGGAGTTAACTAATGACTGACATAGCAGATGAAAAAACCAGGGCGAGTCTTAAAGCGGAATTTGGTAATAACCAAAAGCCTACCGGCGATGATTTTGCCGAGCTTATTGACTCTACGATCAATTTAAAAGACGATGGTATCCGTAGGCCGGATAACGGTAAACCCCTGCAAATTCTTGCGCAAGGCGATGACCAAAATTTGTTAGACTTTATGGGTTCAAACGATAATTTAAACTGGCGAATTAGTCAAACCAAGGGTGCAACGCCAGGTTTTAACATCAGTGCCGGCGACGGTGAGAGTAAGCTGTTTATTGATAAAGCTTCGGGGGATATACAGCTTCCTAACGATCTACAACTGGGTGGCGATTTACAGGCTAGCGGCGAATTGCAGCTGGATGGTAATATACAAGCCCATGGAAACTTAAAGCTTGATGGTGGCATCAATACGGGAAGTGACATCGGTATTGGCGTGTCCGCAGCTAAAAATAGATTGGACGTCAAGGGCGCCGCAGTCATAGGACAAACTTATGCGGGTAGCGTAACCGCTCCAACCGATGGCTTATTGGTGCAAGGTAAGCTAGGTGTAGGAACCAATAATCCCACTAATCAATTGGGCGTTGCAGGTACTACCGCCATCGGTCATACCTATGCTTCAAGCACAGCCACGGCTTCTTCTGACAGCTTACTGGTTGAAGGCCAACTGGGATTAGGAACCAATGCACCAAAAAACAAGCTGGATGTCAGTGGTGAAATGGTTGTGGGTAAGACCTACGCCGCTAATAACAAGGCTCCTGAAAGTAGCTTGTTGGTTGAGGGACAATTAGGTTTAGGCGTACCTACGCCAACCAATAAATTAGATGTCAAAGGTGCGGTGGCTATTGGTAGCACTTATGCTGCCAATACCGATCAAGCGCCTAGTGATGGCTTAGCCGTAGAAGGTGCCATAGGTGTAGGTACCTTGAAACCCGCCAATAAATTAGACGTTAAGGGCAATGCAGTAATCGGACGCACGTACGCCGAAACCACGCAGGCGCCTAGTGATAGTCTGTTGGTAGAAGGTAAATTGGGTCTAGGTACCCTAGCGCCGCAAAACAAGCTAGATGTAAAAGGCGGTGCCGTAGTGGGTAGCGATTATGCAGGTGTTAGCGCTGCACCCACCGATGGTTTATTGGTGCAAGGTAGTATCGGTGTAGGTATTACCAAACCTAGTAATAATTTAGACATCGCTGGTAACGCCGTTATCGGTAAAACGTATGCGGGTAATCAGCAAGTGGCACCTGCCAATGGTTTATTAGTAGAAGGCAATGTGGGTCTCGGTACCCTAACGCCGCAGAA
>JAQSXL010000135.1 GCA_029256685.1 Gammaproteobacteria bacterium
TAGACACTGCGAAACTTGATGGTAAGGTCGATTTAACAGGCGATGAAAATGCTAAATCTAGCCAAGTATTTATAAAAGAAAGTTTAGAGGTAGGCACTCATGCACAACTGGGTTTAAGCTCAGTGAAAGCCGAGGTCGGCCACTTTAATATCTCCAGTCAATCTGAACTAGCCCAAGTCAATATTCAAAACACGGAGTTAAATATTCACTCCGGCAAAATTAATGGCACGTTTAATTCTGTTGATTCACAGATTAAAGTTATCGATACAATCGAAATTGCACAACAAGGTCATGTAAAGCTTAGCAATAGCGCCTTAACAGCGGAACATGTGCAAGTTGCTGGCGTTCTTCGGTCGCAGCAAAGTATAGTAACGGCTAATAACGAGGCCATGCTTTCTGAAACTGGAACCTGGGTGGCAGCAGATAGCGCTTTAATAAGTAATAAGCTGAATATTGCCGGCAAGGTCAAGGCTGAGAAACAGGTGCATATGTCTGCCAAAACCACCGCGGTAATAGCTTCAGAAGCAGAACTAGTGGGTAGTGAGCAATACATTACAGCAGAAACCATAGACTTTCACGGTAAAGCGGATGTAGACAAAATTAGCCTGCTTGCCAATAAAGCTAATTTAGCGCAGGAAAGTCTTATGAGCGGCCAAGAAATCAACGTTAGAGCGGTGAATATGGATTTGGCTGGTGAAATAAAAATTGGTCAGGCTGGGACATTTGAGGCCGATGAAACTATTGTTTTTACTGAGACTAGCCAAATCCAAGCCGAGCAAGCTTCAATACATTTAAAAGCCCAACAACAAAGTATAAAGGCAACAGGTGAGATAAAAGAGCTTGTGGTTGAAGCCGAGCATATTGAAAAGGTTGATAATTTGATAGCTGGCACAGGTTATCATCAACACCTAAAAGTGACCCAAGGTTTAACAATAGAAACTGCCGACTCGATAATTTTAAACCAGGGCATACAACGTAACTGCGATGTTGATTTAACAGCCGCTAACGTCCAAGTAACTGCGGCTATTGCGACGCAAAATAACCTTCATATAGAAACAACTTATGGCGATATTGACATAAATGCTAATGTAACGGCAAATAAGCAATTAAGCCTTAACTCGGCAAGAGCAGTAAAAATTGGTAATGAACAGGTGGTTGGCATTAATCTGATTGGAGGTGATGGAGTCACTATTACGGCTAATGGCGATGTTAGTAATCACGGTAAGGTAAGCAGTCAAAAAGTGGTTATAATTGAGGCGGATAACCTGACCAATCAGAGTCACGGGGCAGAGACAGGTATCATTGAAGGTAATAAAATCCACATTCAAACAAAAGGTGATGTTAAAAATCTATGTCATGAGGAACGCTATATAGGAGATAGCTTTGCTGTGGGCAAAGATATAGTCCCCCAGGAACGGACGCGCTATTTTTCTGCCGAAATTAGGCAAATTGGCGAGTGTGCAGAGAGCGAAAACAGCATAGTGATTGATGCAGGTCGTAATATAGTACTAGATGCCTCTAAAATAACTGCCGATGAAGGTAATATCATGCTTATGGCTAAGCAAGATATTGATCTTAATATGCGTGCCAGAAAATACACCGCTTCACTCCACTATAGTAGTAACGGAAAACATCTAAAATCAACAACCGAAGGTTTGGACGCACAGACTTCGTGTATACAAGCTAAAGCGGGCCGTAATCAGATCATTGCTGAACATGGCGTGATAAAGGCTCAAGCCGAACATATCTTGTCAAAATATGGCTCGCTTATCATGGCTAAGGAGAAGGGTAAATCCGTCACTTTGCAAGACTATCTCGATACCTTACATTCTTATGAAAAAAAGAGGGGCAGATTTAAAATCACAAAGAGTGAAGCCTGGAGTGAAATTAGCCTGCCAGGCATTATTGCGAATGGTGCGCCCGGCAAAACCGAAATTTTAGCAGGAGGTGATGTTGATATTAAGGGCCACATCATCGCTGCCAGGGGTAAGCTAATACTTGAGGGAGAGAACGTTAGAGTTAAACAGCGAGTTTTGAATCATTGGCGAAAAACGACTACCACCCGCTTGCGTGCTAAGGTTTTGGGTCAACATATAGGGCCTGGTAGCGGCAAACAAAACGTCAATTCCCTATCCTCCCCTCTTGCGACCAAACTGGATAATTTAGCTCAAAGTAATAGTCCACAAGAAGCCGGCCTTAATACCATGAATGCAGGCCTAGAAGCAGCCAAGACTTTAGATGCGGTCAGCCAAATTGAATCACCTGCGGACTTGGCCGGTGCTGTGGCGGGCCATTTTGGAATATCGCCTGCTTCACTGAAAACAAGTATAGGCTTCACCCAAGAAACGCATAGCGAGCAGTATCAAACCTTAGCCGAGAATGGGATTGATACCGATGAGCTCCATATTTGTGCCCAAAAAGAAGCCTTAATAGAAGTGCCGACCTGTGTTTCTGGCGATGGTTTTGTTGAAGCCAAAACCTTCAAACAAAAAGGACAGGCTTTACATTATAGCGCTAATCATACTCAACAAGAAATTGAGTTATCACCTAAGCCCGGTGCTATACCAGTTCAAGCTGCAGCTGCAGAAAATAAACGGCAAGTTAATGCCATAACGATAGTCAATCAGACGTTGCAAGTTATGCGTAAATTTACCATTAAGGTCCATGAATGGATCATGCAAGATGCGGTAACTAAAGTTGGCGATATTGATCTTGAGGCCAAAAAGTTAACCATGCAGAGCTCTATTAGCAGTCAGGAATGCAACTCAACCAATTGGCAAGCCGACACCTCAGGCAATATAGCTTGGCAAAAAGCACACTCGGTAGAACAGCAAGTTGCAGATCCTACCCGGCTTGAGGCAGCGAGTAATATCACCGATTCTAAATTTCGAGTTGATGAAATTGAAATCATAGGCTCTAAAATTTTAAGTGATAAAAAAGTTGATTTGCAAAAACCAATTGTTAATGCACGTGCAGTTGAGACTCATAGCCATAGTCGTTCGCAGGGATTTTCTAGTAATTTGAATTCAATAGCGAGTATGATGACCTCACAAGGCGCGGACGCATTTTCTAGCGCCAATGTAAATCACTCTACCGCTAACCGAGTGATACAGCAGCAATCCGTTATTTATGGTGCCGAGGGTACTAACGTCAATCCTAATAATATACGGGGCGACCTACATACAACTTCCAGAGATGGTAAAACATTGTTATATGATAAACGCCAGCGACTAAATGCTGACATACCGCTAAATGCTAGGCAAACATTCACCAAAACTCAAGAAGCTTATGCTAGACTGGAAAAAAAGTCACCAAGACTCTCAGAACAAAAAGCGGCTAATCTGCAACATTTAACCGAGGCATCTACCCAAAAAGAGGCCATTGATATCGCTAAGAAGAGCCAAAAACTGAGTAATTTGGTCTATCAAAAAGATTTAGGTCAAAACGAATTGGCCAACAGTAATATCAAAATTGTAGATTCTTATATCGATAGAGATACAGATACCGTGATAGCTGTTTATGCCGATAACGCTACGCAACAGCTTTATATTGCATTTAAAGGAACTTCTAGCGCTAAAAACATGCTGATAGATGATAAAGACATATTACTAGGGAAAACGCCGAGTAGTTTAAAACCAGAGGCATATACCTTTTTAAATAAGAATACTACTAATCATCCTAATTATAAAGTTACACTAACTGGCCACTCCCTTGGGGCGGCACAAGCTGCGGTTATGTCTAGCTGCCTTGGACATCAAGCCGTGGTTTTCGATAACCCCGGCATAAAGAATTCAAATCAGGCGCATAATTTTTCAAAGGTGACAAACTTTCAATCAGCGCCTAACGTGGTAAACAGCTTTGCTAAATCACTGGGGCAATACTTTGATCAAGGCGAAATCATTCAACTTCAGCCTACGTTAAAAGACACACTATTAGATGCTTTATCAAATCTTGTCCGATTACCTAGTGCAGGCAGGCTAATTCATTTTGTAACGCAAAATTATCTAGCCCACAGCAATGATGAAATTGAGCATCGTCTTGATACAACCTTGCCTAAACAAGACCATTCTAAGGATATATCGGTATCTACCAATCGATATAGTACTTTTGTGCAAACGGAAAAATCGACGGAAAAATCGGCTGCTACTGAACTTGAGGTTGATAGTGAATCTGCAAATCGCTATAGTCCAGCTGCTTTCAAAAACTAGCCTATTTCTATTAATACTGGAGGTTTATGATGGCCTCCAGTATCTAATCCATTAACAAGTGTCACCCTAGCCATTTTGATATACATGGTTTATAAGAAAATCTTCAAAACTTGGCTTATTTTCTAATTCTTCTGTAAAATGGCCATATCAAGACTTTGTTCGGTCCTATTGAAGAAATTTAAGGTAGAGACTTTGGATATATCAAATTTAAAACAAAGTGTAGCATTAACTACAGGCAATGATATAGCACAAATCTGTCAGTGTATTAACGATGCCTTTGGTATAACCTATTTCAGTTATGTAAAAGCCTATGAAGACGGCACCCATTTTTGTATAGCAAATACCCCTTCCTGGCTTGAACTTTTTTATAGCAAGCTGCTTGATAAGACCTGTGCTTTTGCTAGAGGTTCAAACTTATATGGCTCGGGCAATGTATTATGGACAACCCTAAACCAGCAACATATCTATGGGCCGGCTAAAGAATATTTTAATATTGATAATGGCATAACGCTTATTAGACAAACTAAAGAGGCATGTGATTTTTACTGTTTTGGCTCTAAGCCAGACAATCATACTATTATTAACTTTTATCTCAATAATTTAGATATTTTGCAGCATTTTATTTTATACTTTAGGGAAAAAGGTAAGAGCATTATTGAAAAAGCAGAGCTAGATAGACAAATTTTACCCGTTTTTCAGCGGAATTTACCCAAGCAACTCGACTATACGTTTGAGGTCGCCCCACAGATACGAGCCAAATTCTTGGCTGATTTATCACTTGAGCAGTATATTCTGGCTAACGTTTATCTAACAAAAAGAGAAACTCAATGTTTATGGTTATTAAGCAAGGGCCAAACAGCTAAAGATATTGGTAAAAGATTGGGAATTTCAAATAGAACGGTGGAAACGCACCTTCAACATCTTAAAACTAAAACCAATTTAGCCAGAAAATCTGACCTAGTATCTTTTGCAACCCTAGAGCAGAACTATCAAGTATTATCCCAATATAGCCATGCG
>JAQSXL010000136.1 GCA_029256685.1 Gammaproteobacteria bacterium
CTTAACTCACGTCGCTCAATTTTTTTCTCCACCCGTCTATAAATGGTTGCCCAATATTCTGGGCCAAGGTGCTAGAACCTTTTGTTCACAATGTGGCTCCAATATGGAAGGGGTGCTCATGATAGGCTCGGTCTCTTCAAGCGGTACCATTTATTTATTCGAGCAGGGTCAATTAGTCAATGAAAGATTGAGATCCCAACGGCCTATTGTAGCCATTCGGGGTGCTAATTAGACAGTAATCTCTATATCTACATCCATTATTTGGACAGTAGCATTGCTATCTTATCAATGTTAATCAACAAAGGGTTGTTAGCTACCCTTTGTCGTAAATTCACAGTAACCATGGTTTGCTGTTGATAAAATTTAGGGGGTATGCTTTTGTGGCTTTCAGGGAGGACCAAATAAATGTGATTTGTGATTCTACCTAGCTTAAAATAATCCAATTAGGAATAAGAAAGGTAGGCTTTATGTTGAATATCATCCAAATGGAAAAATTAAAAAAACTAGCAGAAGCTATTAAAGACGGTGACGTTCAAACGGTTACCCAACTGCTGGAGCAACGGCTAGACCTTAATCAAGCGGTGCAAGCGCTGGAACCCTCTCGACCTACCTTTGACACCAACCAATTACCCGAGCAAACCCTAGCGTCCGGCGAATTACCCCTTGCCATAGCCATCACTCGCTTGCTTGAGGAAGCTAATGGCGCATTATTGTTGTTTGAGTTAACCAATTCTAGCGGTAAAGCTAAAGTTTATGTACAGATTATTGAGCAATTGTTAAAAGCCGGCGCACAGGCCGAACCCGCGCAGGCCCGCTCCTATTTACAGCGAGTCAATGAGGGTTACCTAAGATCCTATAAACTGCAAAAATGGGCAACAGGTATTGAGCCGGCATTAGTTTTGCAAGTATCAGAGTTATTATTGCAATACGGGGCAAATCCCAATTCAGTGGATGAAGAAGGCCGGTCTCTTTTGCTAAACGCCTTGCAAAGTGAAGCGACTGATTTAGCTGCATTATTACTACGCAATGGTGCCGATCCTACAACGCTGCCTTTCGATGTTAAAACAGCGCTCAATATAACAAATGAGGCCGGTCTGGAAACGAGGACGGATACGTTAATAGAGCGCTTGTTGCACCGGCTTGATAGCCAAGCTTTAGACAAGGTTAGCTCACCCGCGGACATTTTGCATTTGTTACAACGTGGCGTTAAGCCTTTGCGGCGCAATCTTATCGATTTTTTTATTATTGCTGAACAAAACGACGATGAACCGCTGCGTAAATATTTATTACAACGGGGAATTATCCACTATCAAACGCCGCAAGGGACAAACTTGTTACACCATTTAACCTCTCCTGCTCGCATCATACAACTGATTGAGCAGGGCATTAATGTCAAGGCGGTTTGTCAAGCTACCGGCAACACGCCTTTGCTGCACTGTATGGGTGACGCTGATTTTAGCGATGAGTCGCAAAGTTTGAATTTAATCGCTAGCCTATTAGCCCATGGAGCCGATATTTTGGCTACCAATCACTACGGTAATACGGTATTGCATTGCACCGTTGCTAATCCTCATAGCCAAAATAACCGGTTTTTTAACGTTAACCTTCTGGCTTACCTCGTTGAGCAAGGTGCGCCGCTTAACAGCCAAAATCAGCACGGCATAACACCGCTCACCTTAGCATTATTATGTCGTAATATTGCCGCATTGAACTGGCTGCTTGAAGCAGGCGCCGATATAGAATTAGCCGATCACAAAGAGCAACGAGCGGTTGACCATTTGACCAGCTGTCACTTTGGCCACTCTGGGCAGAACCAATTGACAACCGCGGCATATCAACTCCTGGAGCGCAGTGTCAAAAAAGGCAGTCTAGCAAATGCGGTTGATATCCTCCATAGGGCGGCACAATACGATGATTGCCGGCTGGCCGAGGCTGTATGGGCTCATGGTTCGGTAAGCCAGCAGCAGCTTTATCCACTATTCTCCACGGCAATCCATTATTGCGCCCAGCAATTTAAAACCTGGTTACTACAGCATCTGCCCTTGGAATATAAACCGCAAGCCGAGGATGAAACCTTGCTACAGATAGCCGTGCGTCTTAACGATTTAGCCGTTGTACGTGAGTTACTAGAGCGAGGCGCTAATGCAGCGGTAATGGATGCTTGGCAAAATAATCTGTTGCAAGTTTATTCACAAGGATCGTTCTCAAGTAGCACTACTTTCTCAGCCAACGAGCGGCAGACCTGCTTAGCGATGCTAGATATCTTGCTGGCAAACGTTGACCTTGAGCATCGCAATAGCCGCGGTTATAATGCTTTAGAGTGTTTAACTAGTTATTCCGGATTGCCTCGTCTATCAAAGTGGTTTTTGGCTCGCGAGCTAATCTTTAAGAATATTAGCTTGCCGCCAAATCCGCGCTCGCTGCTTTCATTAATAAATGCCGTGGTAAAATACCGTGATATACGTTGTCTTCGCCATTTATTCAATCATTATGAAGCAATAAGACCTTACCTGATGAATCAGGCTGCATTGCAGGCCATTGATGCCGCCGATTGCGAGCTATTGACTGAGCTTTTTAGCTTGGGTTTGGAGGTTAACGCTAACTTAGAATACAATAATCAACCATTGCGCCTATTAGAATACGTACAGCTGCAAGCGGTTAATAACAAAGAACAAGCCACACCGTGGGTAAACCTATTGAGCTCTTTATTGCAGCGGCCCGGTATGGAAATACATTTTCCTTATCGACTGCTTAACTCAAATTTGTTACATGATGCTTGTCGGATGGGTTGGTCTGCTATCGTTGAGTCGTTGTTACAAGAACCTCATTGTATGCCGATTGACCTACGAACCGCCAATGGCCAGCTGCAAACGCCTTTGCAGCTGGCCATTGAACATGAACGCGACGATATCGCTTGTTTATTGATTCAGCGAGGGGCCGATAGTCGTGTCAAAGCTGTTAAAACCGGCGAAACCTTGTTGCATAGGGTATGTGGCCAAAGCAATCTGGCCTTGGCAGAACTTTTATTAGAGCAAGGGCTTGATATCAATGCAACTTATAGGCCAGCTGATTTTTGGCTGCCAACTATGGAGTTATCGCCACTCCATTGTGCTTTGCTTTCCATCGATAATAAACCCATCTCTTGGCCGCTTGTGGAGCTATTGATAGAAAAAGGTGTGCGTCTTGATACAATGGCTGTCAGGTTATTTTTAGATCAATCCAACGATGCTCAAGCCTGGCAAAATCTATTGGCTAGAGTTACTCTGGAAGACCTACTGATGGTTGCGCCACTGCACAAAGCGGTGCTAAAAGCGGACTTGGCGCTGGTGACCTTATTACTCAATCAACCGTATGCTGAGAATTTATTGCATAGCCGAGGACGTGAAGGAAAGACTGCCTTGCATTTCGCAGCTACAGTCAAAAATTCTGCTATCTATCACTTGCTAGTGCAGCGGGGTGCTGACCAGCAAGCATTAGATTATAATGGACTATCGGTCGCCGATTACGCCTTATTGGCCGATAATCTGGCTGCTTGTGGTTTTAATGCGCCTCCTCATTTTGACCTGTCGGCCTTTCACTTTTGGCGGCAGGAGTTTTTGTTATTGCCCGAACTTCGATATAGCCAGGATAAAGCTTTTCAGGCCGCGTATTATGCCTATAAATTAGTAGGTTTGCTGGACAATCAAGAGGCCGTTGCACTTTATTTAACCAAGCATAGTCCACAAAATAGTAGACAACCCTTACACGATATTTGCTTATTTTCACTGCCCTTAAGCGAACATTGGACACATCAGGCCTGGTCGGCCTTGGCCCAACAACACGGACAGGCGTTGACCCGATATTTGCATTTAGCGCCGCGTATAGAAGCCCTATTAGGCCGAGCACCGCAAACCTTAGCAGAAGTGCAAGCGCAGGCTAAACTGGTTAAATACAATCGCGACCAAGAAGATCTGGAATTAGCAAACCTGTGCGCTCAATATCAGATACCCGAGCCCGCCTTTGACCGGGTATTGAATGCCTATCAGCCTAAACAAACCGATAGGCTCCCGGATTTAGGGATAGACGGCGCTGGACTTGGTAAACCCGGTTATGATTTGCGCAAATTAGCGCCGCAAGACAAGCGGGGATTTGTATTGGGGGCCATGACCCACTGTTGTCAGAGTATAGGCAGTGCCGGTGAAGCCTGTGCCATGCACGGCATGACGTCCACTGACGGCGGTTTTTATGTGATTTTTAAGCGGCCTAAAAATGCCAAAAGTTTAAACGATTTAATGGCTAAATTGCAACAGGCAGCCACCTATGCCGGCTTTTTGCAGAGCATTCCAGCTAAGCATCAAAGAAGAAAATACGCCGAGTATCAAGCCCGATTTGCCGGCCAACTAACCGAGAGTGAATTATGCCAGCAATTGCTCAATCAACTGCAACAAGAATATGAAGGCGAAATCATCGCTCAGAGCTGGGCATGGTTAGGGACGAACGATGAATTGGTGTTTGACTCGTGGGAACGATTACGCCCCGAAAACGATGAGCTGTGTAGCATTATGCTAGGCGCAGCAGCTTGCCAAGCGGTGAGCCAATATGCCGTTCCAAAAGTGTTGTTGGGTAAAAGTGGTCAGACGCCCGAGGATTTACCTTTTAGTCTAGCGGAACAAAGAGTATCGCCAAAGGATTATCGAGGTTACCGCGACTCAAAACAGCAGTGGTTACTGGCCGAGCAGTCTAGCCTCAGCCAAAAACTGTCTGTAACCCAGACACAAATGCTGCTGCAACACTCGGCTCTCTTCAGCTTACCGGCTAAATCCAGCTTTGAGGGCTATACCAGCCAAGCATTTATACAATTACTGCGGAGCTTATGCGAAGATCAATTACAATTTAGTTGTTTAGATGTGATAGAACTCGCCGATAATACGCCGGTATTCGATGGATTCACGCAGAGTAAGGCTAGCCAACAAGCCCATACTTATTTTATTCCGATACATAAAGTGAATAGTACTTGGGCCTGCTTTATCATCCAACACTATGAAAATAGTGAGGACAAAACTAAGCTTAATACCGCGACTTACTACTTAGATCCTACTGGTGCAGGCTTGCCATCAGCCTTTCATTATCGGTCTTGTAGGGATGTAGCACTGAACAACTTGGCCATGATTCGCGCCGAGTATGTGAAAGACACGGCTCATACAGGTCCCTGGC
>JAQSXL010000137.1 GCA_029256685.1 Gammaproteobacteria bacterium
AGCTTTATCGGCCCGATTTATTACAAGGCAGAAAATTTAGCCGGGAAGAACAAGAATTGTTAGCAGAAATTAAACAAGATTTAGAGGAGTAAGTTATGAGCAAGGTTATTCAAGAATTAGAAGCAAGGCAAATGGCCGACCAAAAGGTTCCCGATTTTGCTACAGGTGATACCCTGGTGGTGCAAGTTAAGGTAAAAGAAGGTAACCGTGAGCGTTTACAGGCTTTTGAAGGCGTTGTCATTGCTAAACGCAATCGCGGCCTTAATTCAGCTTTTACCGTACGCAAAATTTCTCATGGTGAAGGGGTTGAACGGGTTTTTCAAACCTATAGTCCATTAATCGAAAGCATCACCGTAAAACGCCGTGGTGATGTGCGTAAAGCTAAACTTTATCATCTGCGTTCTTTAAGTGGTAAAGCAGCACGTATTAAAGAAAAACTTCCCGCTAAAGCAACTAAACAACCAGCAGTTGAAACTAAAGCTGCTTCTGTTGCAAGCGCCGAATAATTTTCAAACTTGTGGGGCAGCACCTCTGCCCCACTTTTACCATGAAAACTTATAAAGCCATCCTTTCATCACCCCTGGGAAAACTTGGCATTGTAACTACTGCCGAATACCTACTCAATCTTGACTTTCTTAACCAAGATATTACCGAACAGCCAGCCGAAGAAACTTTAGCATTAGAAGTTTGTAACCAGCTGAACGCCTATTTTAAAGACCAAAATCATCTTTTTTCATTACCGCTGGCAGAAAAAGGTACGGCTTTTCAACAACGGGTTTGGCAACATCTACGATTAATTCAACCCGGCACCACCCTGACTTATGGACAGCTTGCCAAGCAATTACAGACCAGTGCCCGAGCCATTGGTAATGCCTGTAGACACAACCCCCTTCCCATTATTACACCTTGCCATCGCATAGTGGCTGCCACGCATCTTGGTGGTTATAGCGGCCAAACCACGGGCAGCATTTGGCAAATAAAGCAGTGGTTACTACAACATGAAGACCTAGGAAAAGCAGACATAGCTTGAAGTGTTAATAAAATCTCGGCTTAATTAGGTATTACGGATAAAAACTTACCACAAGCTTAACTAGGGTCTGTTTACAATTCTTTATTAAAAAGTCTACGATTAAGCAAGAAATTTATAGAGCAGTTGGTAGTATAAATCCCTTTTTTCTTTGAGATAAATCGTGCTCGCTAACTGACGCACGGGCCAAATCCCAATTAAACTATTGGTTAAAAAAATGGCCTCGGCTGTTAATAATTCATTTATGGAAACCGTTCTAATTTCGCAAGCCTGACCTTGCTGATGAGCCTTTGCAAGAATGATCTGCCGCATCACCCCTGCTACCCCGCATAAACTTAAATCTGGGGTGATTAAACGCTGGTTTTTAACTAAAAAAATATTAGTGAAAGTTCCCGAGATAACCCGGTTTTCTTGGTCTAACATAATACCCTCGGCTATAGCCGCGTCCTGCCACTCGTGCCGAGCTAAGATCTGTTCTAGGCGATTTAAATGCTTTATCCCCGCTAATTGGCTATTATAACCTAATTTAGTCTGGCAAATACGGATCTGCACCCCCTGTTGGTAATTCTCAAGAGAGTACTCTGGCCAAGGATAAACCGCTAAAATTCGCGTGGGTTCAACATTAGGATTTATACGGTATCCTCTATCGCCCTTACCACGAGTAATAATAATTTTAAGCGCGGCTTTTTCAGAGGTTAATTGTGAGCAAATTAAGGCTATTTCCTGCCTTAGCAAGGTTTTATCGGGTATAGGGATAAAGAGACGTTCGCAGTCAGCAAAGAGTTTATTTAGCTGCTGTTCTTGATGCTTTGGTCGGGACTCAACAACGGCAAGGGTTCTAAATACGCCATCACCGTAGTTTAAGCCCCGATCATCAATTGAGATAGTAGAAGTTTGCTTACCGTTAATTAGCGCAAACTGTGCCGGCATCAATCAAATATTTTTAAAAATAACCGTACCGTTAGTGCCGCCAAAACCAAACGAATTAGACAAAACGGCATTGATCTTTGTTGGTTGCGCGGTGTGGGGTACTAAATTTAGATCTTCACAGCCTACATCGGGATTATCTAAATTGATGGTAGGAGGAGCAACTTGATCACGCATAGCTAAAATGCTAAATACGGCTTCAACTGCACCGGCAGCACCTAATAAATGGCCTATCATGGATTTAGTAGAGCTTATGGCAACCTTAGAAACCGCAGAGCCAAATGTTTTCTTAATGGCCAAGGCTTCTATCACGTCCCCCGTAGGCGTGGAGGTACCATGGGCATTTACATAGTCAATATCTGCTGGCGTTAAGTTAGCATCTTGGAATGCATTATGCATGGATGCAATAAAACCCGCGCCCTCGCTGTCTGGGGCCGTCATGTGATATGCGTCCGCACTCATGCCAAAGCCAACTAATTCTGCATAAATTTTGGCGCCCCGCTGCTTAGCATGCTCATAAGATTCAAGCACTAAAGCTCCGGCACCATCACCTAGTAAAAAACCATCCCGATCTTTGTCCCAAGGGCGGCTAGCCCTTTGAGGATCATCATTACGGGTAGATAAAGCGCGCGCTGCGGCAAAACCACCCAAACCAAGCGGGCAGGTCGCCATTTCCGCTCCACCTGCAATCATAACGTCCGCATCGCCGTAAGCAATTGTACGTGCAGCAAAACCAATATTATGAGTGCCCGAGGTACAAGCCGTTACAATAGATATATTAGGGCCTTTTAAGCCCTTTAAGATAGAGAAATAACCCGGCAACATATTAATAATAGCAGTGGGAATAAACGTTGGCAGAATCTTGCGTGCACCGCCTTCTAACAAGGCTTGATGGTTTTTCTCAATGGTAGGTAATCCACCAATGCCTGAACCAAGAGCCACGCCAATTCGATGAGCATTTTGCTCATTTGCTTCCAAATTAGCATCTTGCATAGCTTGTGTAGCAGCGGCAATGCCGTACTGCATAAACAAGTCTAATTTCCGGGCATCTTTGCTAGAAAGGTATGGGCTAGCATCAAAATTTTTCACTGCTGCACTAATCTTAGTAGAAAAATCAGTTACATCAAAAATTTCGACTGGACCCGCGCCGCTTTTTCCTGCCAGAATATTTTCCCAGGTGCTTTCGACATCTAATCCTAGAGGAGTAACTAGGCCTAAGCCTGTTATTACTACGCGACGCTTTTCCAAGGTTCACCCCAACTATTATCTATTTACCAGTTTAACGATTAGCTTTCTTTGCTATGAGCATTGATATAATCAATGGCTTGTTGAATAGTAGTTATTTTTTCGGCTTCTTCATCTGGAATTTCGATATCAAATTCTTCTTCTAAAGCCATTACTAATTCTACGGTATCAAGTGAGTCAGCGCCTAAATCATCTACAAAAGATGCACCTTTGGTAACTTCGTCCCCTTTCACACCCAGCTGTTCAACAATAATATTTTTTACACGTTCTTCGATATTACTCATAGTATGTCCTCTCCAGGAAAAATTGCGTTAAGCCTTTAGGCACGTTAGTTTAGACTAATAAATTATTAAAGCAAGTTAAAAATCGTTTATCAAATTTTATACTAGGCTTACCATATAGCCAAGTACTTTACCCCATATACATACCGCCATTAATATGCAGAGTATGGCCCGTAATATATCCAGCAGCCTCAGAGGCTAAAAAAGCAACCGCGGCAGCAATTTCATTAGGATCACCTAAGCGCTGCAAAGGAATATGATCGAGCAAAGCCTGCTTTTGACTCTCAGGCAGTTCACGCGTCATGTCGGTGTCAATAAAGCCAGGCGCTATGACATTTACCGTAATATTACGGCTACCTATTTCCTGGGCAAGTGATTTACTAAAGCCCATAATAGCCGCTTTTGCTGCTGCATAATTGGCTTGACCTGGGTTGCCCATTGAACCTACCACCGAACTTATATTGATGATACGGCCCCATTTGTTTTTCATCATGGCCCTTATACATCTTTTAGACAAGTGATAGATAGCTGTTAAATTGGTGTCTATCACGGCTTGCCATTCATCGTCTTTCATACGCAATAATAAATTATCACGCGTTATGCCTGCATTATTAATTAAAATAGTTGGCGCACCAAACTTTTGCTCAATCTCTTGCAAAACAGCCTCAATGGTATCGGCTTGAGTGACATTGAGCAGCATGCCCGCCCCCTTTGCACTTACCTCATGCAAATAGGCTGAAATATTGTCGGCACCCGCTGTGGTGGTTGCCGTTCCAATAACCGTTGCACCTGATTCGGCCAAAGCCAATGCAATAGCTTTACCAATGCCACGGCTTGCACCCGTTACTAGAGCAACTCGCCCTTCTAAGGATAAATTTAAAATTTTCTTCACTAGGTTCATAGCGCCGCTAATGCCTCCTCAATTAATGTGGGATTGTTAAGAGCTAAAGTGGGTAACCCGGCAGTAATACGCTTATTTAATCCACTCAATACCTTCCCAGGACCACATTCCATAATCATCTGAACACCCTGGGCTGCCATATATTCAATGGTTTTCACCCATTGCACCGGACTTGCAAGCTGTTGGACTAAAGCCTCTTTAATAGCCAGTGAATCGGTATTAATTCTAACGTCTACATTATTAAGGACGGGTATTTTAGGGCTTGCAATCGTAATATTTTTAAGTGTATCAGCAAGCTGTTGAGCCGCTTCCCGCATTAAAGGACAATGCGATGGTACACTCACTGGAATGAGTTTGGCTAATTTAGCCCCCGCTTGCTTGGCTAACCCTATGGCACGCTCTACGGCTTCTTTATTACCCGCAATAACTACTTGCCCATGCGCATTAAAATTTGCTGGCGTTACTACTTGATCGTGCATTGCCAAACGGCAAACCTCATCTACCTGCTCATTTTCTAAGCCGATGATAGCCGCCATGGCCCCCACATTTTCAGGCACCGCAAGTTGCATTAATCGTCCCCGTTCGGCCACCAACTTAACTGCATCTGTAAAAGCCATTGCTTCGGCACAGACTAAAGCGGTATATTCACCCAAACTATGACCAGCCAATAGAGTTGGCCGCTGCCCCTGCAGTTGATTCCACACGCGCCATACCGCTACACTAGCGGTTAATAAGGCAGGCTGGGTAAACTCGGTTTGATTTAAACGCTGCTCAGGCCCTTCTTGCACCAGCTGCCACATATC
>JAQSXL010000138.1 GCA_029256685.1 Gammaproteobacteria bacterium
GGCAATTGGCCAGCCAGTTGAACTCTTTTTTCTGCCATTTTGCGAGGCTCTAGCCACCGCGGCAAATTTAAATTATTACTCATTTTAACTATATTTAATATGGGAAAATTATTAAACTCTATTTATACGCCTTAGGGAAAATTAACTCAAGCGATTATCGTCTCATTCATGGGTGATTTTAACAAAATAATCCTATTTATCTGTAACGATAAATTCATCCCAAAGACATTTACCACCAGCACTCTTCTTTATTAGATCGAGATAAGCTTGGTGGGCTGCTAACTCTTCTGTAGTTGCGGTTAATACCGTTAAGCGTAGTTTATCATTACGTTTCATTGCTAGCTTAGCAACGTCGGTATTGGCAACAATCTCGGCATTTAAAGTCTCATCAAAAAGATTAACTTGCCCCCCTGTCATAGCAAGGTATACTCGCGCTAAAATTTGAGCGTCCAATAAAGCACCGTGCAAATCACGCTGGGAGTTATCAATAGAATACCGTTTGCATAAAGCATCTAAGTTATTTTTTTGTCCAGGATGTAGCTGACGTGCGTTGGTTAAGGTATCAAATACCGTACAATGATCGGCAATAGCCCCCCAGCCACCTCCCGTTAACCTAAACTCATGATTAAGAAAATTCACGTCAAAGGCGGCATTATGAATGATGAGCTCTGCCCCTTTAATAAAGGTGAATAGTTCCTCAACAATCTGAGAAAATTTTGGTTTATCCAGCAAAAATTCATTCGTTATGCCGTGCACTTTCATGGCCTCGGCTTCTATTTCTCGCTCGGGATTCAGATAATAATGGAAATGCCGCCCGGTGAGTTGTCGATTGATTAATTCAACACAGCCAACTTCAATAATTCGGTGACCTTGTTTAGGATCAAGTCCAGTCGTTTCAGTATCTAATACAATTTGACGAGTCATTGCATCTTAACTCTAAGCACATATAATGTGCATTATTGTAAGTTATTTTAGGAGCCAGCGCCATGCCATCTTTCGACATCGTATCAGAACTTAATCTGCATGAGGTTACTAACGCCGTTGACCAGGCCAACCGCGAAGTAAGCACCCGCTTTGATTTCAAAGGCAGTGACTCACGGTATGAATTTGATAACAAGGAAACGCTCACTTTAAAAACCGAAACCGAGTTCCAGCTCAAACAGATGCTGGATATTCTGCAAAATAAATTGCTTAAACGCGGGATCGATATTGGTTGCTTAAAAATCAATGATCCACAAACTAGCTATAAACAAGCACAACAAACCATTACTTTGCAACAAGGCATTCAAACTGATTTTGCCAAAAAAATTATTAAGCTCATCAAAGATTCAAAAATCAAGGTGCAAACCGCTATTCAAGGTGAACAAATTCGGGTCACTGGTAAAAAAAGAGACGACTTACAAGAAACCATCGCTCTACTCCGCAACCAGGAACTAGAACTTCCCTTGCAGTTTACTAATTTTAGGGATTAAAAATTGTTTTTGCTAAGACTTTGTTAAGGTTTCGCATTTATACTTAAAATTATGACTGACTAATTCAAGTTGAATAATTTTAGGATTTTGCTAAAAAACGAATAGACACGGGAAAAAAATTATGCAACTAATGGTTTTATGTAGGTAAATAAATTACCTATTTATAATAATAAGGAGTAATCAAGCTAATCAATTAGAATAATTATAGAGAGGTAAGCTATGAGCGCAGAGAATCTACAATTGTTACTCCCAGCAATAGATGAAAAAACCTATAATAAAAAAATAGCTCAGAATACATTTAATAAATTTCAAGCCCTTGATGATACTAAAAAAGTTCTACAAGATTCGCTTGAATTAAAATATCACCTCGAATTCCTGCGGTTTCTCGAGGAAAATCAGAAAATTTCCACAACGCAAAGAACGGAACTCACGGTTTATATTGCCCAATTAGAAAATTCTATCCAATTACACCTTAATAATTTAGCAAAAAAACAGCATATAACCCTTGAAGTAAATAGCAATCAAGTTGAGTTTAAAACTGCAAACTCTTTATTTAAAACTAAAGCCAAAAAAACGGCTGAGTACACAGTCATAGAGGCGCTAAGACAAGTACAGGGTTCTTTTGATGCCATTCAAAATACTGTTAATAATACGGCTTCTATTGTTGGAGATATTAACACGGCTAAAACGCATAATAATAACAGAGTCCATCCCGGCTTTATTGACTTAAAAGCGGCCCTAAGTGGATACAGTCCTCATAAAAATACCCTTTTAGCTAATAAAGAACAGTTTAATACTTACCAAAGTTACTTACAAAATTTAGTCACTATCACAACCGAGCGTATAGCGCTTCTGGAAAATAAAAAGAAGCAACTCCATACCTTTAGCTGGTTTAGTAATAAAAATATTGTCGGTAGAGGACTTAACCGGTTTGGCTCTTGGATAGCTCAACGTTATCATAGAACCGAGCTTAACAAGCTTAAGGAGCAAATTGAACTACAACGCGCTAATAAAACGCATCTCGAAGCCTCACAAAAAACCATCTACCAAGATGAATTGGCTAAACATAGAACTGCATTTATAATCAGTGTCTCTGAGCTTAAAGAAAAAGGGATTTACAATAGTTTAGCAGCAACCTTTGCTGCCTTGCAAAGCATGGCTAGACTTGAGGATTTAACGGCCATTATAACCGATGTGGTAACAGGTTGTGATATTAAATCACGCTCGATTCATGCCGACACCTTATATAAGCATCCTGACAAACTGGTTTATTTACAAAAATTACTTAATTTCCTGGCTGAAAAAAATACCGATCCGGCTATTAACAAAGCAATTAGTAAAATCGATCACACTATTAGTCTTATTATCGGCGCTGCCTATAGTAATTTTAAAGAATTAATTTTTCAAGGTCCCATTGCCCCTAGAGAGCAGTGGCTAAATCCCGAAGTTGAGGAGCGAGGTTTTTCAATTATAGAGTGTATAGAAAAAGCCGATAATGATAAGTTCCTTAGGCATAAACTAGAAAAGAATGAATATCGCCAATTTAGATTATTTCTTGATAAGGCCAAGGAATTTGCAATCAATTTATCTAAATTCACCGAGTCCGGTGAAAATCTTGCCGTCAAACTAGAAGAATTTTTTACGGCAGAAGATAAGTCAGTCAATGATGCCATTTATAAAAGACTAGGCATAGAAAAAGCACTTGGCAGAAAAACAGGTGCACTTAGCATTTCAGGGTTGGCACACGCTACCAACAAAATATTGCTCAAGCTCAGCTTAAAATATTTTAACCATTTGCCAGTTGTCCACACGATCCGGCAAATGATTGAAACTTATGTGAATAATATTGAGCTGGGTTTAATAGATAATCTGGTTGCAAATCATTTTGAGCTTATTGACCAGCTGGCTTCTGAAAATGCTAAAGAAAAGCTAAGAACCAAAATTAGTCATGTTGCCAGTACCCTAGATAACTTAGCTAAGTTGCCATCTGAAGAAGTCATAATGACTTTATTCTTTTTAGATCAGTTCCAAAATACTCATTATTCCCCCTTGCAGAAAAATGAACCGGTCGTTGAGCTCTTACTTAAAAAATTACAGCCGATTATCTTTAGTAAAACGCCCGATACCATGCTGTTAGATAAAACCGCTTTAATCCTTGCAGAGCTACTAGCCGTGGATACCGAGTCGCAATATAAAACACCGGTTGAGGGGCTATTAAACGACCAAATAAATGGCTTGAAACAGTTTATTATTAGCATAGCCTCCGGCGCGCAAGGCACTTATAATATTGAGGCCTTAGGTCAATTTAAGACCTTTATCATGCAAGAGGCGCGTCAGCATAAAAATCTCCAGCCCTATGCCAAGCAATTTGCTAAATTAGCAAGTCAACTTAACGAAAAAATTGCAGCCGCCATCCATCATTACCAGTTCAATAATTTAATTGCGGTAGAAAATGATTTACGGCAATTTTTACCCCATAATAAAGCCCTTACAGAAGCCCATAGTTATGTCGGTCATTTGTTGCTCGAAAAAATTCGGACCTCCCTAGCCATATTAGCTACAAAAGCCAACCGGCTAGAAGAACGAGATAACTTAAGGGAGGACACTCTTTTTTTCGCAGCTAAACTGGCAGCCGAATTATTGGCTAAAACCAATAACAAAGATAAATACTCACAGTCTAAAGAAATTAGCGCGGCGGTTGCGAAAATTAATAATGCTATCATCGAGTTATTAAATAACGATAAAACCGGCGTATTTAATTATCCTGAGCTATTAGGTTTACGCCTACAGTTTATGGCTAGCTTACACCAAGCTAATATAGCAGAAGATCACTATAAAACCGTTACTAAAGCCCTGTTAAAGGCCATCAAAAACAGTGAGCCAGAACAATTATTGACCTTGCAAAAAACAGTGCCGGCTTTATATAAAGAAGTCCATGAAGCCATTGAAACCAAGCAAAAAGAACTGGCTGAACCAAGCAAACAAATGAGGCTGTTGATAGCCAAGATGAATAGCCAGTTTACCCAGTTAGATGCAGGGAGCTATCATCATTTCAACAATGGGATTAATTACTTACTATACGGCGAAGGAAAATTGTGGGATAGGCTAACCAAAAAGAAGAAAATCGCGCCTAATGATGCTACGGCATTCTTAGATGAAGTCATTATGCCGGTATGTAAATATCTTGATGAGGCCGAAAAAGAAGCCGAAAAAAACCCTCGCTTGGCCCTGCAATATGCCCAAGTTTCTGCACAAATGAATAAGGCTATTACAGAGATTGGTGACAAACTGCTTGAAGATTTTAAAACCCTTTCTAGCAGCTCTCATGCTGTTTTAGCTAAGGAAAAGGAAACTGTACTTGCGGATAATAAGGATACGCTGCCCAAAGCGCTGGTTTCTTACGATTTATTTTTACGCCGTTTTGCGTTTTTTGTCAGAATGCGTGAAAAATTTGAACCCGGCGATAATAAAAATAGAAAAGCCCTAGGCCAACTCGTGATGCAGGAATTTAATGAGACTGCCAAGACTCAACCTGGCTTTGTCACACAGTTCGTCGGTAATATGGATGGTGCAACCCTTAAAAGCTTTGCTCCTCTGCTACAGTCAGATGAAAAATACATTGAGAGTATTATCAAAACCGATAACTTAGTTCCCTTGATAACCCAAGAAGGGATTCAATAC
>JAQSXL010000139.1 GCA_029256685.1 Gammaproteobacteria bacterium
CATGGCTTGGTACCAGTTAATGTCGGAAACTCTTCTGCTAGCTAAATAGTTTTCTATTTGTTTAACGCTTGCATCTTCTTGATTAAAACCGGCTTTTTTACCTAGATCTGTAATAGCAAGGCGTTTATTATAAATGGCATATAAATTGCTAAGTGCTGATGATTGAGACGCTGCATAGGAACGGGTTGCCATAACATAATCGGTAAAATCTTTTCTCTTAACTAGTTGCTCAAATTGTTTAGGAGATAGGGCGGTCAGATCTAATAGAGAATCATTAGGTAGCTTAGACCCTTGAAATAGAAATTCTATATAGTTTTTTGCTAATTGTCGTTGATTAATGACGCTTTTATCGGTTTCGATAGTTTGATAAACATCTGGATTCAATAAGGAATTAAAATTAAAAATAGCGTTATTGGGATTTGCGTTGACCGTTTTATTACTAGCAAAGGGACTCTGTATCGGATTATCAATAGTCAAATCACTACCAGGTATGGCTGCCAAAATACTATAGTCGTTGTTAGCCGATAGAGGTTGCAGGCTATCTTGAATATTTTTTGCCAATAAGTCTTGTGGGTCAAGGTTATGATAAGCCGCATTTATTTGTTGGTTACTGTTAATGTTATTGGCATTGGTAATAATGGTTTGTTCAACATTCGGTGTTTTTTCATATAAGAGTTTAAGTTGAGTCTCCCATTTGCCTTTTGCATCTTTGACTAATTGATTAACGCCATTAGCTATTGCTTGTAATAAAGAATTATCTGCTTGAGCTTGGCTGGCAAATAAACTAGTCGCTGTAATTAGCGAAATAATTCCGATTTTGCAAAAAAAATTTCTCATAACTGCCTCATATTGCCTTATTTAAAAATACTTTTTGGGTTATTGTTACTTGAGAAGATATCTAGCTGATTAGCCTTATTGGATGTAGTGGTATTTGCATTAGTCGTAGCAACTTGCTGACTGTTAGGCAAAGTATTACCACTTGCTGGTAAAGCGGATCTCAGAGGATCCATGCTTTTAGGTGCGGCATTATCATAAAGGCCTTGTAGCGTTTGCCGCGCTTCTTGTTGACCTTGTTCAATTTTTACACAGGTATTTTGAAGCTCATTATTAGCATAGCTGCAGTAAGCGCTAGCCATTGTGCAAAAACCACTTAAGGCAAAAATTGCTAGGAATGGTTTTATTTTATTCATGCTCTTCACCCTCTAACGCTTTTAAAACTAATTTGACTCTTTGTACAGCAAATACTCTTGCTAACAGTCGTAATCGTTCAAAAACAATATTACGGCGCAAAAATAAACCGGTGGGATCTAAGGTTCCTTCACTGTGTTCTTCTGCATACATAAGTACTTTTGATGCCGAACCCGGATGTACACTATCGATGGTTTGTAATAATCTTAATACTCTGCTGGTTCTTAAAAAATTGCTTATACGAATAAAATCCACCTCATGACCTAAGGTATTGAGATCAATTTTACCAATATCATCCAATTGTTTGCCAAGCTCATCCATGGCGGATTCTAGCTCGGGTTGATTATCTAAGGTCCAATTTTCAACTCCCTCCATAAAGGAAATAACTCTATAGATCATAGGGTCTTGATAATCTTTCCAAAATTGGTGTGCAGCTTGTAAACTTAAATCCGGCATGGTTATCCTCTTAGTGTGGTGTCACAAATAATTTCATAAGTATGAGCTTAAGTGCGAAACTCGCAAATTTATTGATTTAGCATAGACTAAATTATGCAAAATTCAAATTATAGTCTATATTACTTAAGACCTACCATAGTATGTGAGTTAAGCATGATTATCCGTGGCATTAAAAAAGTGGTTAAGCCCTTCGTTGATTTTCCAAAATGGATGGGATTAAAAGATGTAAAAGTCAATGCTAGCATGCTTTTTTCCAACGTTAAGGCCATCTTTACTTATAATAAAACCAATCGAACAGAAACCTTTGAAAATGCCGTAGTCAGATTAGGTTTAACGGAAAAAGATTTGGTAGAGCGTAGCCAACAATATAAGTATACGGCCATGGTTTATCTAGGGTTAGCGCTAGTCACTTTAGCTTATGCAGTTTTCCTCTTAATAGGGCAGCATTATTTAGGTGGTTTGCCTGCAGCTTGTATTGCCATGCTCTTTCTGGTTTTCGCTTTCCGCAATCATTTCTGGTTTTTTCAGATACGGCGACGTAAATTAGGATGTACAGTTAAGGAATGGTTTAATTATATAATTGGTAAATAAATTATGCGTTTAGTGATATTTTCTTTATTAACATTGTTTATTCCTAGTTTCGTTTTAGCCGATAGTTCTGGCAGCTCTATGTTTACACCATCCAGTGGCGATTTATCAATTGGATTTTTGAGCAGTTTTTTTGGGATTGTCGATGGTATTTTGCATGGTGGCGGCTCGCAGATCTTAGGCGCCATGTTTGGGGTCTTTAATGCCGTTATTTTAATATTTGGCGCTATCATGTTAGCGTACGTATTGATTATGGGAACTCTCAATACGGCTAATGAGGGCGAAATGTTAGGCCGAAAATGGTCTTCCGTTTGGGTGCCTATTCGTTTAGTTATTTCTATCGTACTGTTAATTCCTAAAGCAAGTGGTTATTCATTAATACAAGTATTGGTGATGTGGGTGGTGGTGCAAGGGGTAGGGGTGGCCGATACGGTTTGGAATAGAGTATTAGATTACATCCAGCAGGGAGGGGTAATTATTGCTCCCGAAGTTCCCAAAGGGATCACTGGTTTTTCTGATACCGGTCCCGATATTCTCCGCTCGCAAATTTGTATGTTTACTATCGAAAATGCCTTAAATGAGCGGCTGAAAAAAAGGATTGGTAAACCGCAGCCTCCCGTTAATTTTTCTCCTTCTTTAGCCATTGTTGAGGGTCAAAATAACTATACTTTAGCTATTCCAGGCAAGGTCAGTGGTTATGAGGATTATGCAGGGGCTTGTGGTAATATTACCTGGCCAAAGGATAGTAGTGCTAATATTAATCACTATAATGCGGTGGCCTTATGGCAGATACTAATGGATACGCAGGGAGCCGCTAATATTATTGCCACCAATAAGGATAAAATATTAAATAATCAACTAAATATTAATACACTAGTCACCACCATGCCCTTAATTAGCGCTGCAAGGGATTATAATGCTATTTACTCCACATTTGTTAATCAGTCAAAAATAAGCCCAGATGATTATAATACTGCTAAAAAAGAGGGATGGTTAACCGCCGGCGCTTATTTTACCAATTTTATTAAGGCCTCTAATACCTCGGGTGATCTGAGCTTTCAAAAGCCTAAGTTTACCAATTCACCTTGTCCTGCTGGCGATACGGATAGCGATATCACTAAAGAGGCTAAGGCTTATATCTGTGATAAACCTCCTATAAAAGATTATATAGATCAATCCAATAAGGATATTATCAAATATATAAACGATAACCCAAGTTCAAATGTGAAGACCTTATCTCCCCAGGCAAAAAAAGCGCTGCAAATTGTTCAAAATATACTGGGTGGGCTTAGTGTAATTCCCTTGGGGCCCTTCTCTACGGTAACTTATGGGGTTACTGAAATTATTGATGCAATAGTTAATATCATTAAAGCCGTGGATGCCATTCATATTTTAAGCACGCCAGGCAATAATCACCATCCCATCACAGGGATTATCATGCTAGGAGATACTATCATTTCGCTTGGCAATACCCTGATTAAGGTGAGTGTAGGTACAGCTTTTGTTGCTGCCATGGCAGGCGTGGTTCCTGCCTTTAACCCAATTGGTTTTGGAGTGGTTTCGGTGTCTGCCATAGTAACGGGTTTAATTAATGGTTTCGGCGCTATTCTTTATACTAACGGGGTTATGATGGCTTATTATGTGCCCTTGGTACCGGCCATTGTGTTTGCTTTTGGTGTTTTGGGTTGGTTATTAGGTGTGTTTGAGTCAATATTAGCGGCGCCTATTGTAGCACTGGGTATAGCTTCACCTTCGGCTAACAGTGAACTCTTTGGTAAAGCAGAACCAGCGGTGATGTTATTACTTAATATCTTTTTACGTCCCACGCTTATGATCTTTGGTTTTATAGGCGGTATTATTCTTTCGGCCGTGGGATTTTGGATCTTCAATGTTTTATTTAAATATGGCAGCTTAATTACCGGATTTCTTTCTACCTTCCAACTGACCTTAGATTACCTTATGAAGTTGATGATATTCCTTTGTGCGGTTACCTCTGTTTACTGTGGGTGTGTAGTATATATTTTTCAAAAATCTTTTTCCTTAATTCATGTATTACCCGATAAAATCATGCGTTGGTTAAGTGGTGGTATGCAATCTCAATTTGGTTCTGAATTCGCAGGTATCGAAAATGAGGCCAAACAATTGGGAGAGCGCGGGGCGCAGGCATCTCATGGCTCACATCAAGGTGCCGCTGGTGCTGGGAAAGGTATGGGCGAGCATGTCTCTGGGCAAGTTAACAAAGATAAGGCCGCTAAGGAAAAATCCATGAAGTCGGCTGCCAACCAATTGGAAGGTGTCGGTAGCGTAAACCAAAGCGACTAAACAGGGATTTTATCCAGGGTATTTCACTTGGTGCACAAGGCGCAGATACCATATATATTTAGAGAATGGGCGGTGATACGGTAACCCGCCCGTTCTGCAACTACTTGTTGGCGCTGTTCAATCATCTCATCGTGAAATTCTTCTACCTTGCCACACTGTATACAAACCAAATGATCATGGTGGTCGCCATGGTTAAGCTCAAAAACCGAATGGCCTCCCTCAAAATTGTGCCGTACAATAAGGGCAGCCGTTTCAAATTGAGCCAATACCCTATAAACAGTGGCTAAACCAATGTCGTGCCCACTATCTAGTAAGGCGCGATAGATATCCTCTGCGCTCATATGTTGCTTGGGGGCTTTCTCTAAAATTTGTAAGATATTCAAGCGAGGCAGCGTTGCTTTTAATCCGGCTTTATGTAATTCTTGCTTGTCCAATGTCAAACCTCTCTATAAAATGGTTTCAGTAGCTACTGTAATTTTTTAGTTATAATTAAAGGTACATACATGCGTAAAATATTTCAACTATTGTTAATCATTACTGTGCTGGTTTAGCCGGATGCTCAAGATTTCATATCTATCAACCC
>JAQSXL010000012.1 GCA_029256685.1 Gammaproteobacteria bacterium
TTGCAGAACTTGCCAAGCGAATGTCGGTAAAGGCCGTTGATCTGATTAAAGTTATGATGAAAATGGGTGCTATGGCTACCATTAATCAGGTTATTGACCAGGATACCGCAGCCATTGTGGTTGAAGAGTTGGGGCATAAGCCTAAACTGTTAAAAGAAGCCAGTATTGAAGAAACCTTGGCTGAAACGCAAACTCAGGGTGAGCTATCCGCTCGTGCACCTGTAGTTACCATTATGGGCCACGTCGATCACGGTAAAACTTCTTTGCTCGATTATATTCGCCGCACTAAAGTAGCCGCTGGCGAGGCTGGTGGTATAACCCAACATATTGGTGCATACCATGTAGAGACCGAAAAGGGTATGTTAACTTTCTTGGATACACCAGGTCACGAGGCTTTTACAGCCATGCGTGCCCGTGGGGCAAAGGTTACTGACATTGTGGTGTTGATTGTTGCGGCCGATGATGGAGTAAAGCCACAAACCATTGAAGCCATACAACATGCCAAAGCTGCAGAAGTACCTATGGTCGTTGCCATCAATAAAATTGATAAGCCAGATGCGGATTTAGATCGAGTTAAAAATGAATTGGCGAATTTGAATGTTATTCCCGAAGATTGGGGTGGCGACACGCAGTTTATTCATATTTCCGCTAAAAAAGGTTTGGGTATTGATGAGTTACTCGATGCCATTCTAGTGCAAGCAGAAGTACTCGAGCTAAAAGCCGTACGAGATTGTGCTGCTCGCGGGATTGTCATAGAATCTAGATTAGATAAGGGCCGCGGACCTGTAGCCAGTATTTTGATTCAACAAGGTACTTTGCGTAAGGGTGATATTTTATTGGCTGGTTTTAGTTTTGGCCGGGTACGTGCCATGTTAGATGAGAATGGCAAAGAAATTGACCAAGCAGGGCCTTCCATTCCGGTGGAAGTTTTAGGTCTAGCCAATGCACCTACTGCAGGGGATGAAGCCGCAGTGGTTCCGGATGAACGTAAAGCACGTGAAATTGCATTATTTAGGCAGGGTAAATTCCGCGATATTAAGTTAGCAAGACAACATTCTGCAAAACTTGATAATGTATTTGATCAATTAGCCGAAGGCCAGATTAATACCCTTAATATTCTATTGAAAGCCGATGTGCAAGGTTCAGTTGAGGCATTAAATGATTCGCTTACCAAGCTTTCAACTAATGAAGTTAAGGTCAAGATTATTGCCAGCGGCGTAGGTGGAATCAATGAATCCGATGTTAACTTAGCGCTTGCTTCTAAGGCTATTATCGTTGGCTTTAATGTGCGTGCCGATGCTTCGGCCCGTCGCTTAATTGAAAATGAGGGTGTAGACATTCATTATCATAGTATTATTTATAATGTAATCGATGAAGTGAAAAAAGCCCTGAGTGGTATGTTATCGCCCGAAGTAAAAGAAAAGATAGTAGGTCTGGCAGAAGTACGCGATGTATTCCGTTCTGCTAAACTGGGCGCTGTGGCAGGTTGTATGGTTATTGACGGCTATGTGAAGCGTAATTTACCTATTAGGGTGTTGCGGAATAACGTGGTCATATATGAGGGTGAGCTAGAATCTTTACGCCGCTTTAAAGACGACATAGGCGAGGTTCGTAACGGCATGGAGTGCGGCATTGGGGTAAAAAATTACAATGATGTAAGAGCGGGTGATCAAATTGAAGTATTTGAAAGATACGAAGTTGCCCGGGAAATATAGCCTTATTTGCATTAGTGCAGTGTCAGACTGATAGTGTCTAATAAGATGACGTGGGTCCTGTCGCTACTACATCTCGTTGTGCTCATGAATATGCGCGCAGCGGGATCCCTGCATGCGCGCCAACCAGTATTTTAGATAAGGCTTAATTTAACATCCTTGCCTTTGGACCTAGTCGTGGATTGACATTGATGTATGAGTATAATTGCAGTGAGTAGAAAACATGCCTAAAGACTATAGTAGAACCGAGCGAATTGCCGATTTAATACAACGCGAACTATCCTTAATTATGCAACGTGAATCGCAAGATCCACGCTTTAGTTTAATTACATTTTCTGCTGTGACTGTGACTCGCGATCTTGCCCACGCTAAGGTATATATTACTTCTTACCAAATTAATGGTCAGGAAAAATTGCTGGAAATATTACGGGCTTTGAATAAAGCGGCTGGCTTTTTCCGTAGTACGCTAGCTAGCCGAATTAAATTAAGAACGATTCCGCAACTTACTTTTGTGTATGATGAGTCCATTGAATATGGTACCCGCTTGTCTAGTCTTATCGATGAGGTAGTTAAACGAGATAGCACCGATGAGCCGTAAGCGCAAGGGCCGTCCGGTCAATGGTATTTTATTGCTTGATAAAGCCTCGGGTATCTCGTCCAATAAGGCTTTGCAGCAGGTAAAACATTTGTACCAGGCTCAAAAAGCAGGGCATACGGGTAGTTTGGATCCATTGGCTAGCGGTATGTTACCCATTTGTTTTGGTGAATCGACCAAGTTTTCGCATTATTTACTTGAGGCAGATAAACATTATCAAGTCGTCGCAAAACTAGGCGCTAGGACTGATACAGCAGATGCTGAGGGTGAGATCATTAAAACGGCACCCGTTAAGTCGTATACGGCTAGTGAGTTTGATGAATTCCTAAATTCATTTCGTGGCCAATTGCAACAAGTTCCCTCTATGTTTTCTGCCTTGAAACATCAAGGGCAACCCCTTTATAAATTAGCTAGGCAAGGTATTGAAATTGAACGTAAGGCTAGGACTATCCATATCTATAGTATACAGCTATTAGATATAACCGATGATAGGCTTGAGTTACAGGTACATTGTAGTAAGGGCACTTATATTCGCAATTTGATTGACGATATAGGTGAGGCGCTGGGCTGTGGCGCTCACGTTACCGTTCTTAGGCGTCTTAAGGTAGATCAGTATCCGGCCGACCAGATGATTAGCTTTGCAAAGCTTCAAGAAATCTATGAACAAGGCGATTTTCAAGCGATAGATAAATTATTGCTGCCTCTGGATAGTGCTATTCAGAGTTTACCGATAGTAGTTTTATCGGAGGCCTTAGCCTTTTATATAAAAAGAGGCCAAGCGATACAATTATCAGACGGGTCATTAAAGGGCTTAGTAAGATTAACCTTACATAATGAATTTATTGGAATCGGCGAGATTGATGAGTATGGCAAAGTATTGCCGCGCCGGCTGATTAATAATAATTTTTAACTATAAGAGAACTCTATTGGAAACCATCCAATGTCTGTTTATACCTAGGTTTTGTAATTTCTATGGTTTTTAGCGCGCTCGCTCTGAGCTAGAGGTCTAGGCAAGGGCATTGCTTACTGCAATAGATAATTTAACATCTTGATTAACAACCCAATATCCTACTCAAGCTATAAATCTTACAGCTTGAGTTTGCAGGTTGGGTCAGTGATTAAAATTCTAATCTGGTTAGATATATTAAACATTCTTATTGTTCAAATTAAATCCATGCTTTATCCTATGCAGTTTAGAAAATTTTGCGGCCAATAACGATTCATGACAACTATACAACGAAAAGCCGTCGCCCTGATTTCGGGCGGTTTAGATTCCATGCTAGCCACTAAAGTTATCCAAGAGCAAGGTATCCACGTAGAGGGTATTAATTTTTACACGGGCTTTTGTGTAGAAGGGCATACTCATGCCATTCGTAAGCATGATGCCGATAAGGTGAAAAGAAATAATGCCCTATGGGTAGCCGAGCAATTAGGGATTAAATTACATATCATAGATATTATCGAAGAATACAAAAATGTAGTACTTAATCCCAAGCATGGTTATGGGCAATTCTTAAACCCTTGTCTTGACTGCAAAATCTTCATGGTAAAAAAAGCTAAAGAGTGGGTAGATGAGCAGGGTTTTGATTTTATTATTACGGGAGAGGTGATAGGCCAGCGACCAAAGTCACAGCGTAAGGTCACCATGCCTATTATTGCTAGCCAATCGGGCGCAGAGGATCGTTTATTAAGACCCTTATGCGCCAAAAATTTGCCCATTACCTTACCCGAGCGAGAAGGTTGGGTTAAACGAGAATTGCTTTATGATTTTAGTGGCCGTAGTCGTACGCCTCAGATAAGCATGGCCAAAAACTTTGGCTTGAATGATTTTGCTCAACCTGCGGGTGGCTGCTGTTTTTTAACCAATGAACATTATAGTAAAAAATTGTCCGATCTGTGGCAGGCTAAGGGTAAGCGGGATTATGAGTTTGACGATATTATGCTGCTAAAGATAGGACGTCACTTAAGACCTAAACCCAATTTCAAATTAATTATTGGCCGGGAAGAAGGCGAAAATTTGTTTTTAGAGGGTTACCGTAAGCAGTTTACCCATTTAAAAGTGATTAGTCATATGAGTCCTTTGGTTTTATTGGATGGAGAGCCTTCGGCGCAAGACATAGAGTTAGCCGCGCAAATCACCGCGCGATACAGCCAAGGCAAAGACAGTGAACGTGTTGAGGTGCAGATAACCACTCAAAGTGGCGTATCTTGGGTTATGCCAGTAGTACCGCTGGCAGTCAGTGAAATTCCCCAAACTTGGTATATATGATGGCTAATTATGAATTGAATGCAAAAGGTTTGTTGTGCCCTATGCCTGTGATCAAGGTGCAGCAAAAAATACAGCAGCTGACTAAGGGCGATATCTTAACGGTCTATTGCACCGATCCGGGTACCCAGCATGATCTTCCCGCTTGGTGTCGAGTACATGGTCATACTCTATTGACTCTTCAACAAGAGCAGAATGAAATTAAAATTAGTTTACGGGTGGAGTAAAAATATTCATGGCTAATTTTCGCTCTAAAGTTGCACAACGTATCATTTTAGTCGGGGCTTTGGTTAATTTCCTATTGGCTGTCGGTAAAATCATCTTAGGTTATATAGGTCATTCCCAAGGTTTAATTGCCGATGGGGTGCATTCGGTAGCGGATTTATTGAGTGATGCCTTGGTTCTTTTTGCCTCGCGCATCGGGAGTCAGCAGGCCGATATCGATCATCCTTATGGCCACCGGCGGATTGAAACCGCGGCTACCGTATTTTTAGCCGTTATCCTAATTATTACGGGTGGTGGTATTATTGCCCAGGCTATCTATGAATTTATTCATCCCACTAAACCCGATGTTCATGGTTTTACCCTATGGGTAGCACTTGTTTCAATCATCGCTAATGAAATCTTATTTCGCTACACTTTAAATGCTTCTCAGAAGATTCGTTCAGAATTGTTGCGGGCGCACGCTTGGCACCACCGCAGCGATGCCGCCTCTTCCTTGGTAGTGCTAGTAGGTATTGCCGGTGGTCTAATGGGGTTTTATTATTTAGACGGAATAGCCGCAATTATTGTTGGTTTTATGGTAATTAAAATGGGGTGGGACTTGGGCTGGTCTAGCTTGCGTGAATTAGTTGATACAGGTGTCGATTCCCATACCCTGCAATCAATAGAGCGTACCATTGCAGAGGTTCCAGGCGTTAAAGCCATGCATTTATTGCGCAACCGCTCCATGGGAGGGCAGGTATTAATTGATGTTCATGTACAGGTAGATCCCCATATTACCGTTTCTGAAGGTCATTACATTGCTACGCAGGTGCATCAGGAACTACTTGAAGCCATAGATAATATAGAAGATGTCACGGTACATATCGATCCAGAAGAGGATCAGGAAAGTAAGGCCATTGTCAGCTTGTTATCGCGCACTGAGCTACTGCAATTATTAAATGATAAATTGGGTACTCTAGATGCGTATCGACAGCATCGTGAAATTCGATTACATTATTTGCGCGGCAAATTAACCATAGAAATTTTATTGCCTATAAATTACATTGCCAACGTAATAGAAATACAACAGACCATCAATGCGGCTACTGCCGAGTTAACATTTATTAATACCGTAAAATTATTATTTGAAGCGGTTGAGGAGAAAAAAGCGAATGTCAGTTAAGGACGTATTAAAATTAATTGCTGAGCAAGAAATTAAATTTGTAGATTTACGTTTTACCGATACCTTAGGTAAAGAACAACATGTAACTGTACCGTCCTCAGCGGTAGATGAAGAATTGCTGACTAAAGGTAAAGCCTTTGACGGTTCATCTATTAAAGGCTGGCGCGGTATTGAAAATTCCGACATGATTTTATTGCCGCAAGTTAAAACCGCGAAAAAAGATCCTTTTTATGAAGAATCCACCTTATTTATATACTGTGATGTGGTTGTTCCACATAGTTTAGCAGGCTACGATCGCGATCCTCGCACCATTGCTCAGCGGGCGGAAGGCTACTTAAAAACTACTGGTTTTGCCGATAAGGCTTATTTTGGTCCTGAACCCGAGTTTTTTGTATTTGACGATGTGCGTTGGAAAGTAGAAATGGGCGGTGCTTTTTATTCGATTGATTCTAATGAAGCGGCTTGGAATTCGGCAAAAATTATGGCAGGTGGTAACATCGGTCACCGTCCTTCGGTTAAAGGGGGGTACTTTCCAGTGCCTCCGGTAGATTCTTCCCAAGATATGCGCTCAACCATTAGCTTGCTGTTAGAGGACTTAGGCATTCCTGTTGAAGCCCATCATCATGAAGTTGCGACAGGCAATCAGAATGAGGTAGCAACCCGTTTTAATACCCTGACTACTAAAGCCGATGAATTACAAATGTTAAAATATGTGGTTCACAATGTGGCAGTGGCTTATGGTAAAACGGCAACCTTCATGGCAAAGCCCTTGGTTGGTGATAATGGCAGTGGTATGCATTGTCACATATCGTTAGCTAAAGATGATAAGAATTTATTTATAGGCGACAGTTACGCTGGCCTGTCTGAACTTGCCTTATATTTTATTGGCGGGGTCATTAAGCATGCTAGAGCTATCAATGCGTTTAGTAATTCCACGACCAATAGCTACAAGCGTTTAGTCCCGGGTTTTGAAGCACCCGTTATGCTGGCTTATTCCGCGTGCAACCGTTCGGCTTCCATCCGCATTCCTTATGTGACAAACCCGGCTGCAACCCGTATTGAAGTACGTTATCCCGATGCCGCGGGTAACCCTTATTTAACTTTTGCAGCGCTTTTAATGGCAGGTATTGATGGTATCAAAAATCGTATTCATCCGGGCAAACCGGTTGATAAGGATCTTTATCATTCATCTGAAAAGGAGTTAAAAGATATTCCTACGGTTGCCCATTCGTTGGAGCAGGCCTTGGAAAGCTTAGATAAAGATCGGGCCTTTTTAACCGCTGGGGGCGTATTTAGCGACGACATGATCGATAGCTATCTAAAATTAAAAATGGAAGAAGTTAACCGGTTACGCATGGCAACTCACCCTATTGAATTTGAAATGTATTACAGTTCATAAAACAAGAGAAGTTATACCAATCCTGCTAAATAACCCACCCTAAGGATCTAAAGGTAGCTTATAGCCACCCTTAGATCCTTAGGCCATCTTTATCAACAGGCGTGATATTATATGAGTAGTTGGAAGCAACAACTAAAAAAAACGCTAATCTTATGCTTTATCTTACCTTTGGCGAGTTATGCCGATATTTATAAGTGGGTAGATAAGGACGGCAATACGCATTTTAGTGATAAAGGTCAACTGGGCGCCGAAAAACTCGTTTTACCGCCTATTCAACTCTATAGTGCGTTAAAAGATGAAGAAAATACCAAAACTCAAGCGGGCAAACCCAGCCAAAAAGTTACCGACTATCAGCTAAAAATTATATCTCCTACCGATCAAGCCACTTTCCGTAATGAGCAGGGAGAATTAGAAATAACAGTTAGCATTTCTTCGGATTTAGACTCCGAGCAAAAAATTCGTTTACTACTTGATAATAAACCTATGGTTGAAGTTAACGCCTTAACCATGCAAGTTATCGGTATTGCTAGAGGCGAGCATAAGTTGCAAGCACAGCTTATTGATCTTAATGGCCAGGTGTTAGCTTCGTCGGATTTAATAACCATTTATATGCAGCGTCCTAAAGTGCCTAATCCAAAAATTATACCCGTTTGAAAAGATAAACTTGCCACAAAGGCGTACACCTGCTTTAATTGCGTTCAGCTTATTAAAATTCTATGGTTATGAATCGTCAAACTTTTACTTTAACTCTACAAGAAGCTCGGATGATTGCACCGGGCGTTAGACATCTTGCTTTTACCCGCGATGATGGTGAAATTCTCGCTTATGTTCCAGGCCAATTTATTACCGTGCATATTAATACCGATTTAGGTCTTGCTAGGCGTAGTTATAGTATTGCCAGTATTCCAGGCCAAAGCTCTTATATTGAAATTGCGGTTTCCTATGTAGCAGGGGGACTTGCTACAGAATTATTTGCCAACATGGAGGTAGGAACCACATTAACGGCTAGTGGGCCATTTGGCAGGTTAATCCTGCGTGAAGAACAGCCTAAACGATATTTCTTGGTTGCCACGGGCACAGGGGTTACACCTTATAGAGCCATGTTGCCAGAACTAGCACAGCGTCTTAATAACGAGCCAGAACTAGCGGTTACGGTGTTATTTGGTACTAGAACTCGCGAAGATATACTGTATAGCGAAGATTTTCTAGAATTTGCTAAACAACATCCACGATTTAACTATAGGGCGTGTTATAGTCGTATGCAACCAGATACGGATTATGAATGCCAAGGTTATGTACAAAATATCTTTGATGAATTCAAGCCCAATCCAGAAAACGATATTTTCTATCTATGCGGTAATCCCCATATGATAGATGCGTCCTTTGCTAAATTAACCGAGTTGGGTTTTCCTTCGCAAAATGTGCGGCGGGAAAAATATGTATCGTCTAAGTGAGCTCACTTAGACCAATAAACTAGTCAAATGGCACAAGTGGAAGTTATATGGGCAGCCCCGTTGCTTTAGCAACACAAAATCTGGTTAGCCCAGGGTTAAATTAGCATAAAAATAGCAAATTTATTTTGCCATATTCACGCATAAAGTGTGTGCAAATGAATGAGGGTTCCATTAATCAGATCCTGTTCGTGACCGCCAACTTGTTTTAAGTCTGTAAAAAGATAGGGGTGGATTTTTCTGATTTACTGCAGTGAATATAGCCCTGTAAACGCTTTTCCCGTTTCCATACCGTTCTCTAAGCGCAGGTAATAATTTTTCAAGCTTATGCAAAATGCCATCATTAATCACCTGACTTACATGGCAGGTTTTTGAATATAAGGGGTATTTCTTAAAATAGGCTAGCATCTGTATACCTGAGTCCTAAGATATTATCTTCGGCCCAATCGGGTCAAAAAATGACCGTAGCGCATAAAAAATTTGCTTATTTCGACGCGTTAGCGTAATTTTTTGGATTGAGTAAAGGTTTTTGCCAACAATCCGTTGCTTCATCGCGACTTTTTATGGAAAATGTATTGTTAAACTTGGGAATTAAAATATTCAAAAATAATGATTGATGCAGATGGCTTTCGATTTAATGTCGGTATAATTTTAGTAGGCAACCAAGACCGGGTTTTCTGGGCAAAACGGGTTGGGTTAGAGGCTTGGCAATTTCCACAAGGAGGTATACTTAAGCATGAAACGCCAGAACAGGCGATGTATCGTGAACTCGATGAGGAAATTGGTTTAAAACCCACCGATATTAAAATATTAGGTTGTACCTCGGATTGGCTTTATTACCGACTGCCTAAACATTTTATTCGATATAATAGAAAACCTCTTTGCATAGGTCAAAAGCAAAAGTGGTTTTTGATAAGATTAATCACCGAGCAGGAAAAGATAAAGCTGGACCGGTATGCCATTCCAGAATTTGAATGTTGGCGTTGGGTTGAATACTGGCATCCCTTACAAGAAATTATTGATTTTAAACGCGAAGTATATAGTCAGGCATTACATGAGCTTGCTCCTTTAATTAGTCAGAACTCATGCAATAAATCATCTCTTTGGGTAAACTCGAGCAATGGTCAGATAAAAGATAAATGCTAAAAATTTTACGTCGTATCGTACAAGAAGTCAGTTCAGTGAATTCTGCAAAAGAAGCTTTGCAAATTATTGTTGAACGCGTACGCAGTGCGATAGAAACTCAAGCCTGTAGCGTTTTTTTATTGGATAGGGATAATCAACGTTTTATTCTAATGGCAACCGAAGGCTTAAGGAATGAAGCCGTAGGCAAAATAAATGTTAGTATTAATGAGGGACTTGTTGGTTTAGTTGGACGTCGAGAAGAACCTATTAATTTAAGTGATGCTCCTAAACATCCCGATTTTCTTTATCATCCTGAGATAGGGGAAGAACGCTATCGCGCTTTTATAGGGGCTCCCATTATTCACCAGCGTCAACTGATTGGTGTTATTGTGGTACAGCAAGAACAGCAACGCCGTTATGATGAAGCCGAGGAGGCCTTTATCGTCACCATAGCCGCGCAATTAGGCGGCGTTTTAGCCAATGTTAACTTGGCTGACTTATTAACCGACCCAACCGATTTGAGGCCTTTAACTATTACGGGGGGAGCCGTATTAATTGGTATTCCCGGTTCACAAGGGGTTGCAATAGGTAATGCGGTAGTGGTTTATCCACTCGCTGATTTGGATGCGGTTCCCGATAAAATCCAAAATGATATTGATCAAGAAATTGAATTCTTCAATTCGGCCTTAGCCGCTGCTAGCGAAGATATTTATGCTTTAAGCGAACGTCTAGTCAATATCTTACCTCCAGAGGAACATGCCTTATTTGATGTTTACCTAAAAATGTTAGATAGCAACAGTTTAGGTGCAGAAGTCATTTCGATTATTAAAACGGGTCAATGGGCACAAGGTGCTTTGCGTAGGGTGATTAATCAACATATTAAGCAATTAGAGGAGGTTGATGATCCCTATTTGCGTGAACGGGCCGTTGACTTTAAGGATCTGGGCAGACGAGTATTATCTCATTTACAGGCAGGCCGTCCAGCCATACCCGATTATCCAGAGCAAACCATCTTAGTCGGTGATGAAATTACAGCCTCAGCATTAGCTGAAGTCCCCGAGGGTAAATTGGTGGGGGTAGTTTCAGCTGAAGGCTCTCATAATTCACACGTGGCCATTATTGCACGTGCCATGGGGGTTTCCACTGTGATGGGTATCTCGGGTCTGCCGGTTAGCCAATTAGAGGACAAGGAATTAATTGTTGATGGTTATAGTGGCCATGTTTATGTTTCGCCATCAGACGTTATAAGGAAAAAATTTATTAGTCTTGCCAAGGAAGATCGCGAGCTAGATGAAAATCTAGCGGAACTCAGGGACTTACCTGCTGAGACTGTTGATGGCCAACAGATTAAATTAATGATAAATACCGGTTTAATAGCGGACGCAGGGAACGCTCTGAGCGTTGGTGCGCAGGGAGTGGGTTTATATCGTACCGAAGTGCCTTTTATTATTCGCGATAGATTTCCTAGTGAAGAAGAACAGCGAGTTATTTATAGACAGTTATTAAAAGCCTTTGCACCACGTCCCGTAGTCATGCGTACCTTAGATGTTGGCGGTGATAAAGCCCTACCTTATTTTTCGTTTGAAGAAGATAATCCTTTTTTAGGTTGGCGTGGTTTAAGATTAACCTTAGATCATCCAGAGGTGTTTTTGGTACAGATTAGGGCCATGTTACGGGCCAGCGTTGGGCTTGATAATTTAAAAATCATGTTGCCCATGGTAACTCATGTCAGTGAATTTTGTGATGCGAAGCGATTGATCGAGCGGGCTTATAATGAGGTACTGGAAGAGGGTGAGGATGTCACAATGCCACCGCTTGGGGTCATGATAGAAGTTCCTTCCGCCGTATATGAAATAAAGCGATTGGCTAAAAGGGCCGATTTTATTTCGGTAGGTAGCAATGATTTGGCCCAATATATTTTAGCCGTTGATAGAAATAATAGCCGGGTAGCCAGTCTTTATGATGCCTTATATCCCGCTATTTTACATGCGCTGATACAAGTCGTGGAAGGCGCGCATGGTGAAGGAAAGATGGTAAGTATTTGTGGCGAGATGGCCAGTGATCCCATGGCAGCGATTTTATTGCTAGCAATAGGTTTTGACACCTTAAGTATGAGTTCAACCAGTTTATTAAGAATTAAATGGGTTATCAGGATGTTTAGCTATGCCCAAGCAAAAGCGTTGCTTGAAGAGTCACTAACCCTGGAGAGCGCGAGTGCGATTAGACAATTGATTGCTCATGCTATGGAAAAGGCGGGCCTGGGTGGATTAATTAGGGCGGGAAGATATTGATCGCACAGGCATTGGTATATTTATCTTTGGGTGGCATTTTCGCGGGCTTGCTTGCGGGCCTACTTGGGGTGGGCGGCGGTATTGTGCTCGTCCCATTATTAACCGTAATATTACCTATTTTGGGAATTGCTCAGAGTTCGGTGATGCACGTTGCGGTTGCTACCTCAATGGCTGTCATTTCTGTTACTTCAATTTCTTCGGCGCGAGTGCATTGGCGGCAAGGGCAAGTTATTTGGTGCTTGTTTCGTGATTTAACCATAGGAACGGTCATTGGGACCCTGATGGGGGTCTATTTTGCACATTTTTTGCCAGGTAAAGGCTTACATCTGATATTCGGTTTTCTTACTTTAGCCGTAGCTATCTATACCCTTTTTGAGATACAACCTAAGTCGCAAAAGAAATTACCTAGGCAACCTGGACTAGTTTTAGGTGGATTTGTCATTGGTATGATCTGTGCCTTATTAGGCATGGGAGGTGGCATATTGGTCGTGCCTTATTTAAACCGCTATCAATTGACTATGCGGAATGTGATATCGACTTCTGCCTTATGTACTATTCCTATTTCTATAGTAGGTAGTTTGGGTTTTATTCTGGTAGGGGCTGGTCACCATTCATTGAGCGCTATACCTTGGACTACTGGTTATATTTATTGGCCCGCGTTTTTAGCTACAGCAACAGCTGGAGTTATATTTGCTCCTATAGGGGCAAAATTAGCGCACCGTATCCCCTCCCATATTCTTAAGCGAATTTTTGGGTTGTTTTTAATTATTGTTTCTATCCACATGCTAATGTCAGGAATTTATTAAATGTTGCATTATCCAGAATTTGACCCCATTGCCTTTAAGCTTGGCCCATTTGCAGTCCACTGGTATGGTTTGATGTATATTGTGGGATTTGCCCTTGCTTGGCTGTTAGGCACCTATCGGGCAAAACAATCCCAAGGTGTTTGGACTCAGGCTCAAGTTGAAGATATTATATTTTATAGTGCGGTAGGCGTGATTTTAGGCGGGCGATTAGGTTATATGTTATTTTATGATTTCCCTAATTTCTTAAGTGACCCGTTGCTTATTTTTAAGGTATGGCAGGGAGGAATGTCTTTCCATGGTGGATTACTTGGGGTATTGATAAGTTTGTGGCTTTATTGCCGGAAAAATCAAAAAACTTTTTTCCAGGTAACCGATTTCATTGCGCCGCTTGTACCCATTGGTCTTGCCACGGGGCGGATAGGCAATTTTATTAATGGTGAGTTATGGGGTAGGGTTACGGATGTGCCATGGGCCATGATATTTCCAAACGCAGGTACTCAACCAAGACATCCTTCGCAACTGTATGAGTTTTTTGCCGAAGGTATATTACTGTTTATTGTATTGTGGTTGTTCTCTGCTAAAAAGCGGCCACAAAAAGCTGTTTCAGGATTGTTTTTAGTAGGGTATGCTATAGCTCGATTCGGTTGTGAAATGTTTCGTCAGCCAGATATGCAATTAGGCTTTATTGCATTTAATTGGTTGACCATGGGGCAACTCCTGTGTATCCCCATGTTGCTTATTGGGCTTTGGATATTAAAATCGGCCTATGCCCTTCGCACCGAACTAGCTAGTAATTGATGAGTATAATACATGACGTTATTTGATAGGAGTCAACATGCTTAAACAGGTTCTATTATTGGTATTACTGAGTATTATTGCGGTATTTTTTGCTCATCAACTCAATCTGGTTTTACATTGGATCGTTAGCTTTCACCAATTATTGGCGCATACGATAGACAATATTTTTGCAGGTGGCAAGCTAGGCCATTTTATCCGCGAAGTTGTGGCTTTATTGCTACCACCACTTCTTATCGCTGTGGTTATTGAATTATTAATGCGGCTTATCAAACAAGATAGCACCCGTTATGCAAGTTATGGTCTATGGGTTACTTGGATTGTTTTACTGGTATTAGTTGGGTTACGTTAATGCAGCAATATTTGGATTTTTTGCAAGCAATCCTTGAGCGTGGTACAACTAAAATCGATAGAACCGGTATAGGTACTACCAGTATTTTTGGTTATCAAATGCGCTTTGATTTGAACCAAGGTTTTCCCTTAGTTACCACTAAAAAACTGCATACTAAAAGTATTATCCATGAGTTGCTATGGTTTTTGCAAGGTGAAACCAATGTGCGCTACCTACAGGAAAATGGGGTGCGGATTTGGAATGAATGGGCCGATGAGCAAGGCAATCTAGGCCCCGTATATGGCAAGCAATGGCGCGCCTGGCAAAAACCCAATGGTGAAACGGTAGATCAAATTACGGAAGTTATAGCGCAATTAAAGCACAACCCCGATTCTAGGCGTATGATAGTCAGTGCCTGGAACGTGGGTGAGCTTGATAAAATGGCATTACCACCTTGCCATTTATTATTTCAGTTTTATGTGGCTAACCATAAGTTATCGTGCATGCTAACTCAACGTTCTGCCGATGCCTTTTTAGGTGTACCCTTTAATATCGCTTCTTATGCCTTATTAACCCATATGCTAGCGCAGCAATGCGATTTAGAGGTAGGGGAATTCATTTGGAGTGGCGGCGATTGTCATATTTACTCCAACCATTTGGAACAAGTCAATGAGCAGCTTGCACGCACCCCATACCCTTTACCACAATTGCAGATCAAGCATAAGCCCGCTTCAATTTTCGATTATCAGTATGAGGATTTTGAGTTTGTAAATTATCAAGCCCATCCGCATATCAAAGGGCAAGTAGCGGTGTAAATATAACCGCAGTAAATAAGCCTGTTTAAGAATTATAATTTAAATGATGTCTATTACTTACAGAATTCAAAAGATAGTTCATCATTAGGAACATCATCCAAAAAACAGAAACTAATAAGCCAAATTGATAATATAGGGATAGGCCGCAGTACAACTTATTCATACAATAAGATATGGTTTATTGTAAAAGAGCACAATCTGGCAAAATATATAATGAAAAGGCAACCAATACCTTAATAATCCTACATCATATTAATAAGCCGACTATCTTGAAAGCGTTCATATCTAAAGAGCTGACGGACATACGTCTCTTGGCTTTGCTTGCGCTTTTGTAGCGAGAACGAATTACGTCTAAGTATGTTTTCTTTTCATGTCAACCCATACCGGTAACCTCTCTTTTTTTCGGTTACCTTTTTCAGGGAGTTAATTCGGGAGTCAAATCCTATGGAACTTTTATTAGCAGAAATGGTATAATTTGAGAGTTCCTTTGAGCAATAATAATGGATTTTATAATATAAATTTTCTTTACGGTGATAGAAGGGTATATGACTCTCGTTGCCAAGTGATGCTATAGAATTATTTAGTATGATAGGTTATACTTGCGCTGCGTAATACCATTTAACTTATAGCTAATTCTAACTCTATAACTACGGGCTATAAGCTACAACTAATTGTTATTTATAGAAAATAAATAATAACAACATATCTGTATACAAAACTCAAAAGCTATTATTTTAGGTTAGACTGTTAAAATGGGTTCTTAGGCCGTATGGCTATTAAACTGAAATAAATTATTTTAATCCATAATTCTTAAGGAAAGCTTAAGCATTATGGATTAAACTATCTACGAAAATTAAGTATGATTATTGGAGCGCAATTGGTACCATCGATGCAACAATCACTAGTTAACACAAATAAAGCACATACGGATAAATCGGCACCTAATGTTAAGTCGCGGCAAGCCGTGGATGATACGCATGCCACATTTATTTTTGCAGAAAAAGTGTTTCCAATTAAACCAAGAGAGTATGTGGTTATTTTAGGCATCAGTCCGCAGGAGAAGTATCATAGAAAAAATCATTTTAAAACCACCGTACAGTTATTAAAGGCTGTTTTTCCTCGGTTACGGGTAATTTTAATTATCGGAGATTGGGTATTAGCGGAAAGTCTCCACAAGGAAAATTCTAAATGGAGTCCCGAAAAATGTATGCAAGAGGCTAAAATTGAAGGGGATAATTGGCTTACAGAGGTACAACAAGATGGTTATTTAATTATAACTAAATTCGGAGACGTGAAATCAAATATTGCTAATCAGCAGGCGGTAATAACCATTGATGAAAAAGATATTATTCGTGGCAGTGATTTTTTTGAAAATGGCCGCTATACGAATGACTATAAGCTTGCTGAAACCGAAATAATAGAGCTTCTTAATGATGAAGATTCGGATGCTAAACATAGAGTTAATTCTTATTTAGGTAATCGTAAACAAAAATATAGAAATCTGTCTCAATCCCAGCAAATCTGGTTTGAAGAAAAAGATAAGGAATTTATTTATAAAGAAATGGTTGCTCAGCAAGTTGTAATTAAGCGTTTTCCCGAAGTCGATTTTGTTCTTTACCCTGGAAAATATCCATTACCATTTTCGGCATTATATGATAATGCTAGAAGTAAGCATTTACTTCCGGTAGATAAGCATTCATGGGTAACAATTAAGTTTTTAACAGAATTAAAAGTACAAGATAGAAATAGAATATTAATTCATAAAATAAATGATAAACAAGAGCCGCAATTAGATAATCCTTCTAAATTGGGTAAAAAGATAGATCGGAGTGAAATTATGCCAACAACAAGCACACAAACTTTATTTGGGCAAAAACCTAATTCAGAAGAAAAGATTTCAAAAACCACAGAAGTCACGGTTGAATTCGGGACAGAAACTAATGGCTATGAATTATCTACAAAAAAACAAAAAAAATCTGTGAGTGAAGATGAGTCTATAAATGATGATGCAAGCGATACCATACCTGTGAGAAAAGATGTTTTGCAAAAGATTTTTTCTATTATGACAAGCCAAGTCATGGCTGATCCAAATAAATTAAATCTTACCCTAAATTTTATGGTTAGTTTATATGAACCTCCTTCACGCGAACTTGCATCCAGTAATAAATTAAATAAAACTCCTGAGATACAAGCAATAAAAAGCGAAAATAACGAATCAAACTCACAAGGAAATTTTAGTAAATCTAATTATAATTTTGGGTCTTGAATAACTTAGTAACTATGCCATATAAATCTTTTTACTCTACCGTAATTCGCTGAAAAGGCAGAATTACGGTAAAGAAGGTTCCTTCATTGAGTTTGCTTGCAACACTTATACGGCCGTTTAAATCATTGACAAACTGCTTAACAATGGTAAGTCCCAAACCAGATCCCTTATATTTGCTACGATCGGAAAGAGTCAAGCGGCTAAAGTATTCAAAAATGTAGTCAAATTTATCGGCGGGTATGCCTATCCCAGTATCAATAATTTGAATTTGCACGGTAACTTGTTCATGATTTTCTTCTTTAAGATCAAAGTTAACCGTGATATCTCCTTTATCGGTAAATTTTACCGCATTGCCTAATAAATTTAACATTATTCGATGCAGACGCATCTCATCGCCAAGAAGCTGTACTGGTATTTTTGAATCTAGCCGAATATGAAAATCTAGTTTCTTTTTTTTCATTTGAGCATTTAAGATTTGCTCTAGCGAAGATAAGATTTCTGCTGGCGAGAAAATATCTTTTTTAATAGGGACTCCATGCTTATAGATATCGGCATATTCGATGATCTCACCGCATAGCTTCACTAAAGTCCTACTTGAAACGACCAGTGAATTAATAATTTCAAGCTTATGCTTATCGGTTTCTAGGCTTTTTAAGACTTGGGCCATCCCCATAATTCCATTTAAAGGAGTACGAATATCATGACTCATGTTGACTAAAAATTGTGATTTAGCTTGATTCGCTCGCTCTGCAAGTTCCATTGCAACTTTTAACTGATTTTCCATTTCCTTACGTTCGGTAATATCTAAGGATATACCTAACAAACCTACGGGATTACCCAGTTTGTTTCGTAAAGGAACTTTATGTGACAGATAAACAATTTTATTACCCTCATTGTCAAAGCCTATTTCTTCAACTAGCAAGGGTTTGTTGTTTTCTATGATTGCTTCATCAGTTTTAAGAACTTCATTAGCAATAGTAGGTGAAAAAAGATCAGTATCACGAACGCCAATTATATCTTTAGGATTATTTAGTTTAACAATTTTTGCAAAGTGATTATTACAACCAAGATACCGGCCCTCGAGATCTTTCCAATAAACATTTCCCGGCATTAAAGTTATGATATTAAATAAGTATTCAACATTATTATATGAATAGGGTTCAATGGATGTGCTGTCTGCTCTTTGTTTTAATTGCTCTTCTATAAATTGTTTATGTTCATTGATATTCAAAGAAATGCCCACGATTCCAATGGCGTTACCATTTTTATCTCGTAGCGGAACCTTATGTGATAGATAGGTGGTTTTTTTGCCGCTAAGATCAAATCCTTCTTCTGCTGTCACAATTGCTTGATTATTTTCTATAATCTTTCGGTCAACATCGAGAATTTTGTTAGCCATTTCAGGCGTTAAAATATCTATATCGCGTAAACCAATGATTTTTTTGGGATCATCTAACTTAACGATTTTAGCAAAATTATTATTACAACCTAAAAATCTGCCTTCCTTATCCTTCCAATAAACATTTCCAGGCATTAAGGTAATTATGCCCAATAAATAGTCGGAGTTATTATTAAGATGCGGAGTAAACAAAGTGGACTCAGTCCGGCGATTAAATTCGGGGCTAAGATTAAGTCCGTACTCATTATAATTATTCATCGGAATGGATAAATTTTGTAGCTGGTTTTGTAACGGGGTTTTATAAGCTAAATAGGTTTCTTGGTTTTCTATTTTATGCCAACTTTCTCTAACGACACTGGTTTGTCGGCTAGAAAGAATTTTTTGGTTTTTAATTTTTAAATCTTCAATAAATTCTTTGGAATATTTTTTGCCAAGTAGCTCATATAAATTAAGGCCGATCAGTTCGTTAGGAGCGGCGAAATTTAAAAGAGTTGTTAAACCCTGATTGCAATTAAGAAGGGTACCTTCTTTATCGATAAGATAAAACAAACCTGGTAAATGTTCGATTGATGACTGCTGTTGGTCTAATTTCATGCTTTTACTTCCAGATAGAAAACCAGTACTAATAAGCTAATCAAGTAATTTTATATATATTTTAGCTTACAAGTTAAATTTTTTACATTAATTATAATATTAATTAAGGTCGGCGTTATGTATGGGACTTAATAACTCCGAAATCGGTACCAGTTCTATGCCTTGCTCGGCTAGTTTAGGAATCGCTTGTTGTAAATACTTAACGGTAATAGGGTAGGGGTGGCCTATAGCAACGGCTTGGCCATATTTTTTAGCCAAATTTAATAACGCTTGAAATTGTTTATCTACGGCTTGATAATTTTTGATATTATCTAAAAACACATCACGATGTAGGCTTGGAATATTATATTGCTTAGCTGTTTTTTCGGCCAGACTGTTGATAGCGGTGCGACTATCCACAAAAAACAAATCATGCTTGCTGAGCTCTTCCATAAGCCATTCCATATGCTCTTGGTTTTGAGTTAGCTTACTTCCCATATGATTACTCACGCCTTGAATATCGGGATAAGCGGCTAATTGTCGTTGTAATATGCGTGTAAAATGATTTTTATTTAATTGAGTCGTTAAACCACCAGCCCCTAAGGCTACTTCGCTTTGAGCCTGCATGGGAATGTGAAGAATAATGGGTTTTTGCCGTTGTTTTGCTTGTTTAATCACGGCTTTAGTAAAGGGTCGGTAAGGTAAAACAGAGCAAACAATGGGGCCTGGCAAACTCGCTATTTCACTATCTAAATGTGGATGGTTACCCAAATCATCAATGATGATACTAATTTTAGGATGGCTAATCGGTTGTTCGGCTAGGCAGTTAATACTACTTAGCAATAACAATAAACTATATAATAAGGGCCTAAACCTATTTTTTAAAAAACAAAGAATTTTATTATTATTTCGCATAATTAATTTAGCCAGGTTAAGGGGTTAAGGGCAGTGCCATTGCGCCGTATTTCAAAGTAGAGGCCGCTATTAGCAAAACCACCGCTTCGGCCAGCTCGTGCAATCAGCTCACCGGTTTGAACCACCTCCCCAACTTTTTTATATAGGCTTTCATTGCGTCCATATAAGGTCATATAGCCATTACCGTGATCGAGAATGATTAGAAAACCAAAGCCTTTTAGCCAGTTAGCAAAAATGACCTTACCGGGAGCTACCGCTTGAACGGAATCTCCATCCGAGGCCGCGATAATAATACCTTTCCAAGTAAGTTCACTATTTTCAATAGATGAGCCAAAGCGCGCTAAAAGTTTGCCATGCAAGGGCCAGGGTAAATTGCCATGTAAGGCTGGAAAATGTACGGCTTTAGCCATGGCCTCCGCCGCTTTTAATTTGCTAATAATGCCTTCTAGATTACGCTGATTTTCATTAAGTTCTGCTAGCTCTTCGGCTTTATCTTCAATTTGACTAGAAATCTTATTGAGTAAACTTTCTCGGTTACGTTTTTGTGAGAGTAAACGTTTTTGCTCCAACTGATGTTGGTTTTGCAAGTTGTGTAATTCAGTGGTGCGAGCACTAATGGCTTGCTGTTGTTGCTCTATGCGCTCAATAGTTTGTTTGATTTTAGTTATGGCCTGAATTTGGGTCGCCATTAAATAATGGTAATAAGTCATGGTTTGGCCAAGCGTATTGGGATCTTGCTGATTAAGTAATAATTTTAGGTAGTCGGTATTGCCGAACATATAGGCAGAATGAAGGGCTTGCTTAAGTTGCTGTTGTTGTTGATAAAGATTTGTTTGTTCTTTAGCAAGCCCGATCTGCAATTGAGTTAATGTGGATTGTTGCTTAACTAAATCACGGTTAATTTTTTCAAGATTATTGCTTAAACGAGCTACGGTAGAGTCGGTATTTTTAAGTTGATCTATCAAAGCAGCTTTTTGGCGGTGAGCCGATTTGAGCTGGATTTTTAAATGCGTTATTTGCGCGGCAAGCTCTTTGAGTTCGGTTAATTTATCTTGCCAAGAATTAGCATGGGCTGTACCTATGAATAAGCTAAGTGAGCAGATAATGGCAAGGTATTTATTCACTAAGGTTGATTCCAAATTCTCAATAGGTTATGGCTTAGAACAGTCTGTTCATCGATTAGTTATAACGGCTGGTTTTACTTTAAGAGCCTTACATATTCATGGATTATTAGCACTATCTACACTAGTGTTATTTTACATAAAAAATAGATTAATGCATTAGCTATATGCGATAACAACCGGTTATATAACCATAATGAAAGTACCCTGCCGCCTATAAATAAAAGTATGTAGTGCGGTATAGTTTAAATAACCGAGTCCGAATATTAAGCTATCAAGGCAAGCGCTATTAGCTAGAGGAGGTGTTTGTTTACAAGAGCCATTAAACAATAGCAAAACCTAGCAATAAATCTATTAACAGGGTAATCTCACTTCCATCGATAAGTAAACAATTCTAGTAATTGTCAAGGAGCAATAGGATATGAGACTTTCGAAAACCCTTAATACTGCAAAACGGCTCACTGTCCCTGCCGCGGGTCATCTTCCACACGATTTAGTTTCTGCCATTAAAACTATTTATGAGCCGGCTGGGATGAAAGTGACAAATGCGGCTTTGCGTGAGGCTGAGAGCGCCGAGTATGGTGCCTGCCGTCTAGGCCTTGATAGTTACAATATTGCCTTTCGGGTGGCTAAAACAACCCCAACTAAAATTGGGCAATTCGTAACACTATGGAAACGGCCGACACCGCACGATGAGATTGCACCGCTCGACATCAGCGATAACGTGAATTTTGTTGTGGTAAGCGTATCCGATGAAGCGCACTGCGGACAGTTTATATTTGATCAGACGCTACTAGTCGCCAAGGGTATTATGTCGCAAAGCGGCAAAGGCGGTAAGCGAGCCATTCGCGTTTATCCACCCTGGACTAAGCCCGTGGCTAAGGATGCTATAAGAACTCAGCAGTGGCAGCTTCAGTGCTTCTTGTCACTTGAACAAGACGGAACCGCCCAATTGACACAGGTTCACGAACTTTTCAAACGAAATAAAAATCCTGAACTACAAAGCAATATCTTAAGGAGTAGCCCTAAAGAAAAACAAGCAAGTCAAAATCAACAACCGAATTTTTCTTCATCAAATTCTTTAGCTTTAGATGAAAAAAAACTAGCAGTATCAGATAAGCAAGAGTCATACGTGAAAAAAGATAATATGGGGTGGGGCAAAGTATCTCATACTAAAAACACATTTGTGTTATTCGAGCATGATACTGATGAAACTAAAGTGGCAACTAAGCGTCGTCGTGAAGATAAGAAAAAGATGACAAAAGTAGAACACTCTAACAATAACGATGATCCTAGGGTTAAGCGCTTACGTAAATGAGTAGGGGCTCACATAGTTTAAGTGGATACAATTTAATATTGTTCCAATTATCCTTAGCACCAATGCAGGTACCTTAAAGTAGTTTCTGCTCTTGATTCTCATATTAGAGCAGTAATAACATAGCTCATATAAGCTGATGAAATAGGATAATACCTTTCCATTTATTGCCGATAACATCCAACGCAGCTTCTACGGGACACCCGTCTTGGTAATCTTTGTTTCTTGAGGTTTTAGTTAGCATACGCTCCAATTACAATAGTATAAAAAATGTTACTATAGTACAAAATTGTGCGTATTTACAATATTAAGGGTACTCATTATGATTCAACCTTACAGTCAATTTTTTACTTAATGGCGAAATATGGAAGCACAAGTTATTACCAATTTTGGGGATGCCAATTCTTTTAAAACAGTTGTATTCATGTTACTGCCTTTGCTTGATAACCTTCAACGTGATCGTCACGGCGCAATTTTATCCCAGATTGCAAAAATAGTAGATGAAGGACATCTTAAACCTCTCATTTATCCACAAAAATTTTCATTTGAAGACGTTGGACATGCTCACGCGTTACTGGAATCAGGAAAAATGTTTGGAAAAGTTGTGCTCAGTAGAGGCTAAAAACCTAAATCTATTTGCAATAAACAACGCCCGGTCATTTCACTGGGCTGAGTGAGCCCTAACAAATACAGCATGGTCGGCGCTATATCGGCTAGCGTGCCATCTTCTGCAATAAATTTTCCTGGTCTGCCTATGTAAAGTAAAGGCACGGGATCACTGGTATGAGCGGTATGTTGCTGCTGGGTATTTTCATCAAACATACATTCGGCATTACCATGATCGGCCGTAATTAATATTTCACCGCCTACCGCTTGGCTAGCGGCCACGATTTTAGCTAGACATTGATCGATGGTTTCAATGGCTTTTACCGTAGCCGCGAAATTACCGGTATGTCCGACCATGTCGGGATTGGCAAAATTAACGATGAGGGTGGTGTATTGCTTGCTGGTTATGGCTTGAACTAATTGGTCGGTGAGTTCAAAGGCGCTCATTTCGGGTTGCAAATCATAGGTGGCAACTTTAGGCGAGGGGATTAAGAGCCTTTCCTCACCCGCAAAAGGAGCCTCAATGCCGCCATTAAAAAAGAAGGTCACGTGGGCATACTTTTCGGTTTCGGCGATACGTAATTGTTTCCAGCCTTGCTTAGCAATGATTTCCCCTAAGCCATTTTGCATACTCATGGGAGGAAAAGCGACTGAAGCCTCAATATCTTTGGCGTATTGAG
>JAQSXL010000140.1 GCA_029256685.1 Gammaproteobacteria bacterium
GCTGCCAGACTATCCCGCTGTACTATTTAATTTGGAGCACGGGCCATGGCAGCAGACAAATCGGTGATTAAACGACAGCGTGATCGGCATTTCTGGCAGTAGCAAGTAGAAGCCTGGCAGCAAAGTGGTTTGCGATCCCGTGTCTATGCCGAGCAACATCAGCTCTGCCAAGACCAATTTAAACGCTGGCGCTATCGATTGACCCGAGAAATGAAAGTAACTCGCTCACTTGCAACGGCCTTTATTCCTGTTCAGGTGAATGCCATGGCAAAGCTTGATGCTCAACCTATCGTTCTTACAAGCCAGAATGGATTGCAGTTACAGTTAGACCTAGTCTGTTTGCAAAACCCAAACCTAATAGCCTTGGTGAAGGAGTTACTATGTGGTCGATAAATTCTCAGCTGCACGTGTATGTCAGAAATGGCGCGACCGATATGCGAAGGTCTTTTCATAGCTTAGCTTAATCTAACACTCAGCTTGCTTAGCCAAAATTTAGGTTAACTAAGTTCGGTCCCTAAAATTTGTACAGAAACTGTTCCGCGCTATTTCGCTAAAGAGTCTCCTGTAAAGGAGTCGCCGAATAATAAGCCGGCCATCCAAGATCCACCACCTAAGCCCTGCGATCCTAAGAGTTAATTAATTTAGTTAGCATGAGGAAAACCGCTATGATTCAATGGATATTGCCAAAGTCACGTGCAACCGCCCAAGCTACCTCAGCAGTAAAGTGTTGCGACATTAAATACCGAGCAAGTTTTACTACCTTTATTCTTACGTCTTTATGGTTCAACTGATACCATTTATCTACGGCGAGTAGTTCAGCCCGTTCCTTTTCATTAGCAATGGAGCCAATGGCACGGCCAATATATTCATCACTGCAATTGTTGTTGCGTAATTTTTGGGTAATCCATAAATCACCCTTATGACAGTAATATGTGGCAAGTTTTTTTGCTTCTTCACAATTTAAGTATTTGTTACTTGACCATAATTTACTGGTGAATGATTCAGAATAATTTGAACGGTTAGTAAGAAATGAATGAAAAAATTCTGCGATGGCCATAATATCCTCCTAATTTGGCTGTATATCCATATACAGTTGTTAGGATAGGCCCTGTATCTAAAATAGTCAAATTTCATTAAAATAAAATTTGTAATAGTGCCTAATAATACCCTTTCTACATTTTATTGAGCAGAATCTCACCCCGCTGTGCTCATCAATAGGCACGCAGCGGTGACACGCATTTGCGCCACCCGGTATTTGAAAAACCATATTGCCCTAACACTGCACTCGTTAAATTTTAGCAGAGATTTTGTACACGTCCGGTTTGCCAATAACTTTTATAGGCAAGCCATAGTTTGCGTATCGGTGATAAAGTAATTTTATGACTAAACACCTGAAAATTATCATGTTCAAGCTCAGCTAATAGCTGATAATACAGTTTAGCCATGATTAGATTGGCTAACTGCGAGTGATGCTGGTTAGTCTCAAGTTTAGTAAGGGCTTGATTGTAATAATTACGTGCTTGTTCAGCCAGTTGCTTTAATAGCAGTACTAAATTATCCGACATATTAAGGTTAAATAAATCCTGCTCAGAAATATTAAAAGCCTTAAGGTCTTGTTCAGGTAAATAAAGGTAGCCATGGCGCAAATCATTACGTAATTCCATAATAACCTCAATGGTCTGTAACATAATTCCCAAATCGTGGATAAAGCCTAAGGGGCGTTCATTAGCCACACAAACCAAATTGACGAGTAGGGGAAAGCTACTAATAGCTCGATAATGCTGTTCGCTAAATGTCTTGAAATCCGGATAGTTAGGGTTGGTTAAGCGCCTAGCAATGCCCTCAAGAATTTCGGATAAAATAGTAGCTGCGATGTTGTATTCTTGCAAAAAGGGCAGTAAAGCTTGGGCCAATGGATGTTGAGGCTTGCCATCTCTTAAATTTTGTAACTCCTGGCGCCACCAATTCAATTTACGTTCTGCAATTTCAAGCTCTTTAACCTCGCTCACCATCATTTCAATCTCGTAGCTAAAGGCATATAGATAGCTTATGGCCTCACGCTGTTTAGGCGCAATAAACCGCAGGCTGTAGTAAAGGCTTGAGCCTTGTGGTATGGCTTTAGCTATGTATTCATTCATTAATAAGCGCCTTTAATTGATAAAGCATATCGTGTGCCTGTTTGGGAGTCAGTTCATCGGGTTTGAGCTTAGCCAATAATTTTAATGCGGGTTGTGGGCTATCGTTATTTGTTATAATAGTTTCTGCTCTTGGTTGAGGTTTAGCGGTAGTCAGGTTATGTAATTCCAAGATGCGTAATTTATGTTTGGCTTGTTCGATTACGGCTAAGGGAATACCCGCGAGTTGTGCCACTTGTAAACCATAACTTTTGTTGGCAGGACCTTCTTTTACGGTGTGTAAAAACACAATTTTATCTTCATGTTCAATGGCCGCAAAATGAATATTATGGATATGAGGATAATGTTCGGGCAGATGAGTTAACTCAAAATAATGGGTAGCAAATAAGGTAAAAGCCCGAATTTTTTCGGCAAGATAAGCGCCACAGGCCCAAGCTAAGGCTAAACCATCAAAGGTGCTGGTACCGCGGCCAATTTCATCTAACAGCACCAAGCTATGTTCGGTAGCATTATGCAAAATATTAGCGGTTTCGGTCATCTCCACCATAAAAGTCGAGCGGCCACTGGCTAAATCATCGGAAGCCCCAATGCGGGTGAAAATTCTATCGATAGGACCTAGGATGGCTTTTTGGGCCGGTACATAGCAACCGATATAAGCCAGTAGCGTAATTAAGGCAATTTGCCGCATATAAGTGGATTTACCGCCCATATTGGGCCCCGTGACAATCAGCATGCGGCTTTCTGGTGTGAGTTTGGCATCGTTAGGAACGAAGGCAAGCTCATTGGTTTGCTCAACGACAATGTGACGTCCGGCTTGAATTAAAATACCTGGAGTAGTACGTAATTCGGGGCATACCAGCTGTAAGCTAATGGCGCGTTCGGCAAAGGTATTTATTACATCTAAGGTAGCAATGGCTTTTGCCGCATGTTGCAACTCCACTAAAAATGTGAGTAGATGTTCTAGTAATTGCTCATAAAGATATTTTTCTCTAGCCAGCGCGCGCTCACGGCTACTTAATACCTTATCTTCAAAGGTCTTTAACTCGGGAGTAATATAGCGTTCGGCATTTTTAATAGTTTGCCTGCGGATATATTCTTGTGGAACTTTTAAGGTTTGGCCGCGGTTAATTTCAATGTAATAACCGTGTACCCTATTAAAGCCTATCTTTAAATTACTGATGCCGGTACGTTCCCGTTCACGCTGCTCCAAATTGAGTAAAAATTGTTCGGTGTTATCACTTAAGGTGCGATATTCGTCTAGCTCTTGATCATAACCGTTCGCAATGACTCCGCCATCTCGAATCAGCATGGGAGGATTCTCAATAATGGCTAGGGTTAATCGTTGTTGTAATTCGGGTAACTCTTTAATATAGCGATATATTTTAGCAAGAAAGCTACTATCAAGCCCATTGATGTGACTACGTAGTTCGGGAAATACCGTGATACTGGTGCGTAATTGAGCCAAATCACGAGGTCTTGCGGTTTTAATAGCGATTCTGGCAATAATTCGTTCGATATCCCCGATTTTTCGTAAAGTTTGATAAATATCTTCGTTATTATGTTTGTCAATGATAGTTTGGATGGCCTGTTGGCGTCGAATGAGTAAGTCATGTTTACTCAGTGGTCTATGAATCCAGCGCCGTAATAAGCGGCTACCCATGCTGGTTGCCGTATGGTCAAGTACCGCAGCTAAAGTATTGGCTGCTTGACCGTTTAAATTTACGGTTAGTTCGAGATTACGACGGGTAGCCGTATCAAGAATTATACTATCTTCACGCCGTTCTATACGCAGATCGCGAATATGCGGCAAGGCACAACGTTGCGTATTTTTGACATAGTGTAGTAAACAGCCGGCAGCTCCAATCGCAATGGGTAAATCATCACAACCAAAACCTTGCAAGTCACGGGTTTTAAACTGCTCGGCCAAAATACGTTTAGCCGTAGAAGTATCAAAGTCCCAGTTAGAACATTTTCTAAGGTTGTAACGCTTGAGGTGATCATAGCTAGGCCATTGTTCGCTGATTAGTAACTCTGCAGGGCGAATACGCTCTAATTCACTTAATAGTCCTTCGAATTGATTAACTTGTAAAATAGTAAATCGCCCGCTGGCTAAATCGAGGATTGCAAAACCATACTGCTCATTTTGGCTATGAATGGCGGCTATGAGGTTGTCTTGTTTATCTTCAAGCAAGGCGGAATCGGTCACAGTACCTGGGGTAACAATACGGGTAACTTGCCGTTCAACAGGGCCTTTACTCGTAGCCGGATCTCCTATCTGTTCACAGATAGCGATGGATTCACCTTGTTTTATTAGCTTTGCTAAGTAGTTATCTACGGCGTGATAAGGAACCCCAGCCATGGGTATAGGCGTGCCCGCAGATTGGCCGCGATGCGTTAGGGTTAGGTTTAGTAATTTTGAAGCTCTGGTGGCATCTTCATAAAATAACTCATAAAAATCACCCATGCGATAAAACAATAACATATGAGGATATTCTGCTTTAATACGTAAATATTGCTGCATCATAGGCGTGTGTTGAGTAAGAACTTCAGTCATTAGTACTTTGCTACCGTAATAGAATTTTACCTAGGCTATTATAGGATTGCTTTAGCATCCTAACAAGGCCTATTAGAGCCTGAGCTTGTTTTTCATTGAGATGGCTTATTAAAAAGGGATGGAAGCCGCTCCAGAAGATAAAGGTAATATGATTAGCTATTTTTTCTATGGCCTTGTCTCATCACTGTAGGTTATGCAAGAGGTCTAAGGAGTTTTTTTTCTAAATAACCAAAGATGGCCATGACTACGCCGTTTAATAATAAATAAGTAGCGCCTGCAACCAGAAAAAACTCAACACTGGCATAAGTTTCCGCATTAATGAGTCTTACCATACCCGTTAAATCTAATATCGTCACGGTACTGGCTAAGGTGGTGCATTTTAAAATCATGATAACTTCGTTGGAATAGGCGGGTAAAGCGAGTCGTAAGGC
>JAQSXL010000141.1 GCA_029256685.1 Gammaproteobacteria bacterium
AAAGATGAATAGTTATTCCTCTTTGGGGGCGAGAATGTTATATGAAAAAGGTAATAGCGCTTCCTTGAGCAAGGCCTTATTAAGAGCCTTATGGCGTTTTATCCGGGGTTATATTTTTCGCTTAGGTTTTTTAGATGGGAAAGCCGGGTTTATCTTGGCCTTAACCACCGCAGAAGCGACCTTTTATCGCTATGCCAAGTTAATGTACTTAGCTCACAAATAAACTAGATTTTCGTATTACTCTAATGGAGGATTATCATGCCAATAGTCGCTGAATTGCCTCCTATGCAGCATAATCCCCAAGGCGAATCTCGCAAAGTGGGTTTTGAAATCGAGTTTACCGGTATTTCCTTAGAAACTACGGCCCAAATTATTGCAGGGCTTTATGCGGGCGACATACAACCTATTCATCGTAACCGAATTAAGATTAAAACCAAGGCTCAAGGTGATTTTATCGTCGAGCTTGATGTGAAATTGCTGCAGCGTCTATCTCAAGAGGTTTGTAACGCAGCGACTTTACAAACCACCGAGCAAATTGAAATTCAATTAAAGCAATTCACGGTGGATATGTTATCACCCATGTTAGTGAATGTTGCGCCTACCGAAATAGTGACGCCTCCTTTGCCTTTTTCTGAACTGGCAACGCTGGATGAACTGTGTCAACGATTACGTAAAAATTTTGCTAAAGGTACGCATGCTTCCATTATTTATGCCTTTGGCGTGCATATCAACCCGGAAGTGCCCGCATTTGATGTAAGTACCTTACAACGTTATTTATTGGCCTTTGTTTTACTTTATGATTGGTTAAAAGTAAAAAGTCAGCTAGATTTTACTCGGCAGGCCACTCAATTTGCTAAAGCCTATCCTAAGGCTTATGTTGAATTATTAATAAATAAGACTTACCAGGACTTAGATACCTTAATCGATGATTATTTATTGCATAATCCTACGCGTAATCGTGCCTTAGATATGTTGCCTCTTTTTAGCTATCTTAATGCAAAAAAAGTTAAGACTATAATACCCGATGAAAGAATTAAAGCCCGTCCCACCTTTCATTATAGGTTACCCAATTGCCAAATCGATGAGCCTAACTGGAGTATTTTACAATCCTGGAATTTATGGGTGGCGGTAGAGAAACTAGCCTATCATCCCCAAGGTTTGCAATGGCTTAGCGAACGTTATAAGTCTCATTTGTCTTCACTATTATATAATCTAAACTCCGATGCATGGGTAGCCGAGGTAGAGGCATGGTTAGGCGAAAACCCTTAATCGGCGTGACCGAACCTATTCAAGGCGGACATTTAAGTTGGTGGTCTATCCGCACGGCAATAGCGCTTGCCGGTGGTAAAGCCATTAAACTAACTCCTAATAACCCACAAGAAAAGAGCTTGTTAGATGGCTTAGTGATGGCGGGTGGTGGTGATATTAATCCTGCCCTATATGACTTTCCTGCTGTTCTCGCTGAACATTATGATGATGCTAGGGATAAATTAGAGCGGGATTGGTTTAACATGATGTATGCTCAAGCTAAGCCTATTTTAGGTATTTGCCGCGGCGCTCAAATGATCAATGTCTGTTTGGGGGGAAGTTTATATGAAAGCATTCGCTTAATCTGTGAAGAGGCAAAATATCCACGTAATATTTTAAGCAAAATTTTTGCCCGTAAACCGGTTGCCATTCTGCCAAACAGCCGCTTAGCCAATTTGTTAAAAAGCCCCATCTGTTTTGTTAATAGCCTACATAATCAATCGATTAAAAAGCTGGGTAAGGGATTAATAGTCACGGCTAAGGAGCATAATGGTATTGTCCAAGCCATAGAAGCTGATGATTATCCGTTTTTATTGGGGGTACAATGGCACCCAGAATATATGCTTAATAGTCGGCGCCAACACTTGATATTTCGGGCTTTTGTGCAAGCGGCCAAACCTTAAAACTTAGCTTAATAAATGATGGAGTGAGTCATTTCATTTAATAAACTTAGCCCTTGCCATGGCTTAATTTGTAAGTATAATCTTACAAAAATTTCTACTTAAGGTATTGGGGAGCTTTTAGATGGTCATAAATATAACGGAATCAACTGAACAAGAACTACCAAAGCAGCAAGACCTTTTCACGGAAGGACTACAAAAGATAGAGCGTTTAAAACAAAGGGAGTTTGCTAAAGGTCGATTTTTTGGCTTATGGCAAGCGATGCAAAGTAGACGCGGGTTGCGTTGGTTTAATCCGTATAGTGATACGGTAAAATTTTATTGGTATGAAGCCGAATTACAAAAAATTACCGCTGAGCTAAAGCGCGAAGAAATACAGCAAATCAATCAATTGTTTGCAATGGCTGAAACCAATCCTTCAGCCGCCATTGATGAGATGGTAAAGGCAAACAAAGAAAAACTTGAGCGCCTAGAAAAAATTTACCATGATAAGCCAGCACCTGGCAGAGTTATCAAAGTTAACCGCCATTTTAAGCAGCTTCACCAAACGGTCAAGGCGGAACTTAGCATGGAAATGACCTATCAGCGAATCTGTACGGCCATTGCTAACAATATGCTAACGCCTGCTATAGAAGAGACTGCTGTAAAACCCGATCGATTGAATTTGTTTAGCGATGTCTTGAGCAAGCTTAAGCAAAATCTTCAAGGGAAGCTAACCGCTGCGCAGCAAAAAATCCAAGGTTTAGAAATTAAATTAAAAAAACGGGCTAGCAAACAGAATGTCGATCTACTTAATGGCACTAAATCAGAGCAAATAAGAGTTGAGCAGACCTGTAAAATCATTGAAAATTTAGAGCAAGCAGTTTCTAGCACTAGGCAGAAAGAATCTACTTCACAGCAGCAGCTTACTAGTATAGAAGTTACTTTAAAACAACAAATTGCTGAGCTTGAAGCCCGACACCGTGCCACTCAAAAAAAGGCAGAACAAGAGATTGCCAAATTACAAGAAGAGCTTACTAAAAAACAAGCAGGACATGGGCGTAAGGAAAAGACTTGGCAAAACGAGAAAGAAAGTTTAGAAAACTTGAACGCTGAGTATGAGCTTAATTGCCAAAGATTAATTAATAAAGCAAGTGGTTTGCAAACTCAAAATAAACAATTACGTGATAAATGTAGCCAGCTTGAAGAGCAATTGCTAGAAGAACAGCAAAAAAATAGTCAACTGCAACAAGAAAATGAACAACTTAGACAGCGACTGACGGGTGAACAACCAACAAAACTTAAAAGCCAAGCGTCCGTGAAGATGGCACTTGAGGCATTACAAATAATTGTGAAATCCAATAGTATTAAGGAAATTGAGCAGCAAGCAAAGGAGAATCCAGGGCTTTTTGATAAATTAGTTGAAGTCGCCGACGCATGCTCGGACAATCCCACGACCGGTTTGCAACTAAAAACTAGGAAAATAAAGACTGAGGGAGAAACTTCCTTTCAAAGACTGAGTGATAATGTCGTTGACACCTTAGGTAGGCATCTGAGGTTTTTTAACAGGCGAGTTTTTCCAAAGTCTGATTCGGGGTTATATACGGATGCTACTTGTCTTGACTTGACATCAGATGCATCAGTAAACCACGTGGTTTCCGTTAAAAATATGCTGGTTGCTCTGGCTTGCCGCATCAATGGAATCAATTACGATGCAAAGCAAGGTTATACTCAGCTAGAGCCATTTAAGATCGAAAAAGGTAATGTAAAACATAGTTTGATTGAATTGGCTTTGTATCTAGATAAAAAGATATATAAAACGATTAAAGCTGATAAAGAGCAGTTAAGCATGATTGATAACCAATCTGTGAGTCAGCCGGCGCCATAAGTTTTGAACAATCAAAGATCATGGTATCGACTGAGTCGTTCAGGGATGATAGCGTAAAAATTAATAAACTGTTATTCCTGAGGAGAGATTATGAGTTTTACAGATTATTTATGTTGTTTTTGGGGTAAGCCAGGTAAAAAGCAAGAGAGTAGCTATTTGCTTGAGCAGAAGGATAAAAGTAAGCGCGTAGAGGATAAAGAGCCGTCTTCGCCTGAAACGCCGCATAAAAAACAAGAGCGTTATCAAGATTCTTCGTCTATGCACACCCCGTCTGCTATATTTGCTGGTAAAGGAACGCCTAATACCGGTGATTCGGTGCTTTCTTTTGGCTCCACCGATAGTAAGGGATCACCCCCTCTTTTTGTGAAAGGGGAAGGTGCGGATTTTATTGCAAAAAATTTATTAGACACTAATTTTCGTTATGATCTTTAAGACCGTGCTAGCCATAATTTTATTTATGGCTAGCTATAGCAAGCTATAAACTCAAAGTGAGTGATATCAATGGCCTGTTAAGGTTTACCAGGCTAAAGTAAGATTATCGGTATAATTTCCAACTGAAATATCTTGTGAAGCGGGAGCCTTCGCATAAACGGGTACTTGAGTAGAGCCTGAAGAGCCTATTTTAACTGTAATAGGGGAAGAGGCGATACCGCGGCAACTCGAGCCTCCCCAAACTGTAGTATAATTAGCATCCACATAATAGTTGTATCTAAGTTTTTGGCTGCCGTTGACCATATAACGATGACCATCCCTTACATTGGGGCAACTGAGGGTAACCGTTACGGTTGAACCTCGGGTACCTGTTACCGTCAAGGTATTGATCATGATATTATCCGTTTTGCTCAGTGGATCATAATTAGGAAAACTAATACCCACCATCATAACGGATATCTGATCAAAAGGGCCCGCATGGCCAATTAAACAAAAAAATAATAATCCTAGGTTAAAAAATTTAAATTTCTTATTCACAAATGATCCGCCCTAAATTAGCGATTGGAGTGTTGGGTTGTGTTTGGTAATTCACCTTGGCTGTACATGAGCTATCATCCCATTTAACTACAAACTGATTACTCTTATTCTCTGCTAAGTCCGTTATATATAAGCGTCCCTCATTGCCTACGACAAAATTAGCATTCTTAAAATAAGCAATGGCCCCAGCAGGAATCGGTTTATGATCAGCCGCCGAAACTAATTCCATAGCGGCCGCATGGGCATAATGCAAGGGAAATTTTAATAAATCTCCACTACGGTAATAGGGTATACTCGTTAGCTGGATTGTATCAATAGTTACATCTAATGGCACGCTGTTAGGATCAATATT
>JAQSXL010000142.1 GCA_029256685.1 Gammaproteobacteria bacterium
GGTATCCCATTGTTATATTTACCCGTTAAAAGCCCAGAAGCTAATGGGCTCCATATGGTGGTACCTAGACCATACTTAGCATACAATGGCGCATATTCGTGTTCAACCCGCTCCCTATGAAACATATTATATTCTGGTTGCTCCATACTGGGAGGAATACAACCTAGTGCTCTAGCCGTTACATAAGCCTCTTCTATCTGTTCAGCACTCCATTCAGAGGTGCCCCAATAAAGCGCATAACCATTGCGAATAATATAGTCCATGGCTAATACGGTTTCTTCAATAGGTGTATCGGGATCGGGGCGATGACAAAAAATTAAATCGACATACTCCAATTGTAAGCGATCTAAGGAAGCCTCGGTGCCTTCTAATAAGTGTTTTCTAGATAAGCCTGTATCATTCGGTCCCTCACCGCCCCAAAAAATCTTAGTAGATATCACCAAATCTTCACGGCGAAAATCCTTAAGCGCTTCGCCCATTAGGATTTCTGCCTCGCCCTTACCATAAACTTCGGCATTGTCAAAAAAGTTAATTCCATGTTCAAAAGCCGTATGCATGCATCTCTTAACTTCCTCTACATCCATTTGTTTGCCAAAAGTTACCCAAGAGCCAAATGAAAGTTCACTGACCTTAATGCCGGCCTTGCCTAATCGATTATATTTCATGCTATCCCCTTTTAGTGTAGGTATAATAAAACCTTAGAAATTTGGAGTATTACAAATTCTTTTTACGGCCTGCTTCCAGCCCGCATATAAATCTATTGCTTGTTCCATATCAATTTGCGACGTAAAATTTTGTTCACTTTGCCACTGTTTAGCTATTTCGTCCACCGAAGAATAAATTCCAGCCCCCAAGGCAGCCAGATAGGCAACACCCAGCACGCTACTTTCAATGATTTTTGGACGAATAATCGTTATTCCCAAAATATTGGCTAGAAATTGCATTAACCAATTATTAGCAACCATCCCACCATCAACCCGGATTTCAACGGCGTTAATTCCACTGTCTATTTCAATACAAGTGAGTAAATCTTTGGTTTGATAGCAAATAGACTCTAAAGCAGCCCGTACGATATGGGCAATGCCGGTATCACGCGTTAAACCCAAGATAGCACCTCGCGCCATAGGATCCCAATAAGGTGCACCTAAACCCGCAAAAGCCGGCACCAAATAAACCCCACTCGTATGAGGTAAATGTGCGGCTATCTGTTCGGTTTCCTTGGCGGTTTTAATGAGATGTAATGCATCACGCAGCCATTGCACCGTTGCACCTGCCGCAAAGGTACTTCCTTCAATGGCGTAACTCACTTTTCCGCTGAGCCGTGCAGCCACGGTGGTTAACATCCTATGTTGTGAATGAATAAATTTATCTCCGGTATGCATTAATAAAAAACATCCCGTGCCATAGGTTCCTTTTATCATACCTGGTTTAAGGCAGGCCTGCCCTAACAAAGCGGCTTGTTGATCCCCCATGATTCCGGTAATAGGTATTTCGGCACCGAGTAGGTCAATATCGGTTTTAGCAAAAGTTGCATTCGAATCTAAAACTTGTGGAAGGATTTGCGCGGGAATATCAAAAAGTTTTAATAAATCGGGGTCCCAGTCTTGAGTATGTAAATTAAATAGCAGGGTTCTTGACGCATTGGTTGCATCCGTTGCATGGCATTTGCCACCCGATAGACGGTACAGTAGATAACTGTCGATAGTACCAAACGCTATTTCACCCGCCTCTGCTTTTTGCCTTAAACCAGGAATGGTATCTAGCAACCACTTAATTTTACTAGCAGAAAAATAAGGATCGAGTAGCAAGCCGGTTTTCGCCTGAATTTCTTGTTCCAGCCCTTCAGCAGCTAGCTGTTTGCATAGATTAGCCGTACGCCTATCATGCCAAACAATTGCATTATAAACGGGTTTGCCGGTGTTTTTATCCCATAAAACGGTCGTTTCCCGTTGATTAGAAATTCCCAGGGCGGCAATCTCACCAATGTGCATCTTGCAAGAAACTAATACATTACGACAGGCATTTAAAGTAGCCGACCAAATCTCTTCGGCATCGTGTTCAACCCAACCCGGTTCGGGAAAATGCTGTTTTAGTTCAATTTGTTGTTGATTTAGAACACCCCTTTTTGTCGAGAAAATGATTGCGCGCGTACTCGTGGTGCCTTGATCTATCGCTAAAATATAATCAGCCATAGGTAAATCCTTGTTATTAATTACTACCTAAATTCATTATAAACCGTCTATTAAATAAGATATAGAGACCCAACAAAGATAAAAATGAGATTTTTTAGCCGAAAATCTATCTTACAAAAAAGCGCATTAAGAATAAATTTTCACGAGTTTAGCAAAAGGCGAAAATGGAGTTTTAAAAATTCGCTGGCCAAATAGCAGATATCATTTGACCTCTTTTTGCTTTATAATAATACTCAGCTTATAACTTCAATAGCAAATCATGAGCCATTTTTCTTCTTGGTTAAAACCAACCCCACAGGGTATTTATTGTGAACCTGGCCAATTTTATATTGATCCAAGCCGGCCGGTTGACTTTGCCATAGTAACCCATGGGCATGCCGATCATGCAAGAGCCGGCCATAATCATGTATTAGCAACCCCTGCTACGCATGCCATTATGCAAACTCGATTTGGTGAAAAATACGCACATAAGCAACAACAATTATCCTACAATGAGTCATTATTACATCAAAACGTCAAGATTAGTTTGTTACCCGCCGGGCATATTTTAGGCAGTGCCCAGGTTTTATTAGAATATCAAAATCAAAAAGCCATCATTTCTGGTGATTATAAAAGACGTTATGATCCAACCTGCGATGGCTTTACCCCAGTTAATTGTGATTTATTTATCACCGAGGCTACCTTTGGCTTACCCATTTTTAAGCATCCTCCCATTAGTGAAGAATTAACAAAACTGACTCAATCCCTAATCGATTTTCCCGATCGTTGCCATATGGTAGGTGTTTATGCCTTAGGAAAGGCTCAACGCGTCATTGCAAGCTTACGCCAGTTAGATTATGACCGACCTATCTATCTGCATAGCGCTTTGCAAAACTTATGCGAACTTTATACCTGCTTTGGGATAAAACAAGAGAATATAGTACCGCTAAGCCAAGCTGATAAATCGCAATTACGTGGCGAAATTGTGTTAGCGCCTCCTTCAGCTCTTAATAATAATTGGCATCAGTCCTTACCCGATGCTCTATTGGCTATGGCTTCGGGTTGGATGCGCATAAGAGCCCGTCACCAGCAACGCCAAATTGAACTGCCACTCATTATCTCAGATCATGCCGATTGGGATGAGCTCAATCAAACCATTGATGATATTAATCCCCGGGAAGTTTGGGTTACGCATGGTAGTGAAGCAGCGCTAGTTCATTTCTGCAAAAGCCGTGGATTTAATGCCAGAGCAATGCGGGAACTTTTATAGCCATTTTAACTAACTATGAGTTATGGATATGCAAAAATTTACCCAGTTGATAGACCGCCTCTTCCATGCTCAACAGGAGTTCACTAAACGTGAACTTCTTATTAATTATTTTAGCAGCACCTCCGATCCAGATCGAGGCTATGCCCTTGCTATTTTAGCTGACCTATTAACAATTCCCACTATCTCTAGCACTCAGCTACGCCAACTGATTGATCAACAAGTCGATCCGGAGTTATTTAGCTTATCCTACCAATATGTCGCAGATTTAGCAGAAACTATAGCGCTACTTTGGCCAATGCAGAAATCGGCAAATGCAGCCTTACCTAAACTTAGCCAGTTAGTAGCCGAATTAACTCAACTCCCCAAACAAGCTATACCCGAGTATCTTATATCTCTACTCAATCAAAGTAATACCGATGAACGCTGGGTCTTACTTAAGTTGGTAACCGGCAAACTAACCACTCATCTTACAAACCGCATTATCAAACAAACTTTGGCCGTTATGGGACACACCTCGGTTCATTCCATTGAGGAAGTTTGGCACCAGCAACAACCACCCTACACCGAATTATTTGCTTGGCTAACGGGGAAAACGGCTAAACCCAGGGTAACCGATATTCCTAGTTATTTGCCGATCATGCTAGCCAATTCCATTACTACAGCAGGGTTAGCAGAGCTTGATCTGGCTAATTTTCAAATAGGATGGCTGTGGGATGGCATTCGCATTCAGCTCATTAGCAAAGGCGAGTATAAAGCCCTATTTAATCAAGCGGGAGATGATTTAAGCCGTCAGTTTCCTGAACTTATGTCACAGCTAAATTTTGATGCCAGCTTAGATGGAGAATTGCTTATAAACTCAGGTAATATGGTAGAACTACAACAAAGGCTAAAATGCAAAAAACCCAGCCCAAAAATAATTAAGGATTATCCCGTTCATTTGCAAATTCATGACGCTCTTATGCTTGCGGGTGAGGACTTACGTAGCCAATCGTTAATTGAACGGCGTACAAAATTAGAGCATTGGTTTAATACTTATCAGCCTGCAGATTTACATTTGTCAGAAACTTTAAGCTATACTGATCTAATGCAACTCACCGAACTTTGCCATAGTCAACGTCTTAATGTATCGGGTTTGTTTTTTAAATCTTTAACTAGTGAGTATACGGAAGGTCGCACTCATTCGAACTGGTATCAATTAAAACGTGATCCCTTTGTAGTCGATGCGGTATTAATGTATGCGCAACGCGGTCAGGGCCGCTATGCTAATTTTTATGCAGAATATACTTTAGGGCTTTGGCAAGATCAGCAATTATTACCCATTGGCAAACCCTATCTTGAATTATCAAAACAAGAGGTTATACAGATTGATGCCTGGGTGAAAAAACACACCCTCAACCGATTTGGTCCGGTACGAGCCGTTGCACCCAACCTGGTTTTTGAGCTGGCATTTGATGCGGTGCAACCGTCTAAACGCCATGTGGCAGGTTTCACCTTACGTTTTCCCCGAGTCAGCCGGGTGCGTTGGGACAAATCTGCGCTTGAAGCCAGTCAGCTATCTTCGTTACAATATTATGTAGCCAATTAATTTTCAACCGGAGGTTAGTATGAGCCATCATGTCTATAAAAAAATTGAGATTGTCGGTTCTTCTCCTAAT
>JAQSXL010000143.1 GCA_029256685.1 Gammaproteobacteria bacterium
TGGTTATGCTCCGACCGAAGCAGAAATAGCCATGGGTATAGGAATTAAGTCCCGGGGAGTGGTGCACCGCTATGTGCATGCATTAAAAGATGCGGGTTATATTTGTGTTAAACCGGGTAAGCGTCGCAATATAGCATTGACGGAAGTCACCCAAAAAGAATATGGCTTACCACTGATTGGTAAAATTGCTGCCGGTAGACCTATTGAAGCCATTGCTAATCATGAAATGGTCGATCTCACTAATTACCTCATAGGGCCTAATCGCTTTGTGCTAAAAGTTTGTGGTGATTCAATGATAGGTGACAATATTATGGATGGTGATTATGTGGTTTGTGAGAGCCGGGTGATGGCAACTAATGGCGAAATCGTGGTTGCTTTAATTGATAACCAGGAAGCCACCTTAAAACGCATCCAAAAAGATAAAAATAATAAAGTTAGTCTGATACCGTCTAACCCTTGCATGCAACCCATGATTTATGATGTGGAACGCGTTAATATCCAAGGGGTATATTTGGGTTTATTACGATTGCCAGGATCATAACCTATGGTAATGGGCACTATTTTGCATGTTATTGCTATTTTATTTGGGATAACGCTACTGATTGGGGTTCATGAGTTAGGTCATTTTATGATTGCCCGGAGGGTAGGCATCAAGGTACTACGTTTTTCTATTGGTTTTGGTAAGCCTCTTTGGCGTAAAATAACAGCCTCGGGTTTAGAGATAGTAATAGCGGCTATTCCATTAGGCGGCTACGTGAGAATGTTAGATGAAAGAGAAGGCCCCGTTGCCGCACATGAGTTGGCCAAGGCGTTTAATCGTCAATCTTTATTAAAGCGGGCTGCCGTCATTTTGGCTGGGCCTGTTATTAATTTTATCCTTGCTTTTTTCATTTACTGGCTATGCTATACCATCGGTATCACGCAATTAAAACCCATCATTGGTTCTATTACGCCTAATTCAATAGCATCCCAGGCTAATTTACCTATCAATAGTACCATTACTAAGATTGATAATAGTCGTGTTTATAACTGGACTGATGTTATTATTACTCTGTTTAATCATATCGGTAGTAAGCAAGCGCTATCACTGCAAATCACTCATTTAGATAAGCAAGCATTATATAGTCTTGAGGTAAAAGATTGGACATTAGATCCATTACGTCCCGATCCTTTACAAAGCTTAGGCATTGTGCCTAAGGTATTTAACCGAGCCGAGCTTAAAGATAACGCCGAGATTTATATACAACAGCAACGTTATCCTCTTAGCCAGTCTTGGATAGCGGCTTGGCAAAAAACCTATGATTATCTTAAATTTAATTTTTTAATAACTTATCAATTGCTAACAGGAAACATCTCACTAAAAAGTTTGACTGGGCCAATAGGAATATTTAATGGACTTAATTTAGCCGTAAAGCAGGGGCTAGCCAGTTATTTGCAAATGTTAGCTATTTTAAGTATTGCTATTGGTTTTATTAATCTTTTCCCTATACCAGGCTTAGATGGAGGCCATCTCTTATTTTTATTGATTGAAAGGTTAAGAGGTAAGTCATTGTCTGTTGCAGTTGAAGTGCTGGCTTTTCGGCTAGGTGTGATAATATTAGCCATGTTAATGGTGCAAGCTATAACTAATGATTTACTGCGTACAACCATTAGTTAGCTCTATTTTGGTTAGGGCTTAGGCAAAACCTCGTCTTTTTGCCCATTTCTGCGTTGCAAAACTTAGCGTAGCCGCTCATTTACTACGGGTAAACTGTGCTGTTCATAAGTCCTGCACTTGAATTGGGCTAAAAATACTTATTTTGCGTAAGTCCTATTGGTAAGTGATTGATAGGCAAAAAAATGGAAAAATTAAGTTGTATTTTAGAAGCGGCTTTGTTGGTGGCAGCACAACCGTTATCAATTGATAAAATGCGTAACTTATTTACTGAATCCGAACGGCCAACTGTGCAACAAATTAGCCAGGCATTACAAATGTTAGCAGAAAACTGCCTTCATCGAGGTATTGAACTTAAGGAAGTGGCTAGTGGTTATTGTTTTCAGACTAAAAGTGAGTATAGTCAATGGGTACAGCGCTTATGGGAAGAGAAGCCAGCCAAATATTCAAGAACTTTATTGGAGATCTTAGCTTTAGTTGCTTATAGACAACCGATTACCCGCGCGGAAATTGAAGCTATTCGAGGGGTTGCCGTTAATGCCGCAATCATTAAAACCTTACAGGAGCGTGAATGGATTAAGGTTATTGGCTATAAAGATGTACCGGGAAAGCCCGGATTATACGCAACTACCAAGCAGTTTTTGGATTATTTTAATTTACGGAGTATTGATGAATTGCCAACTTTAGTTGAAATGCAATCGGTCAATGATTTCACAACCGCTGCAGCTCATATTTCGGGGCAAACCGATACCTTAAATTATAAGCTAGAATTAGAGCCTCAAGGTGTATAGGTATTAAAATATTATATAGTGCTTTGTTATAACAGGAATTTAGTATATGTCTGAAAAGTTACAAAAAATTTTAGCTAATGCAGGTCTTGGTTCGCGTAGAGCCCTAGAAGAATGGATAAAAAATGGCCGGGTTAAATTGAATGGTAAAGTAGCGGAGCTGGGTGCAAGAGCTACGATAGAAGATAAGATTGAGGTCGATGGTAGATTAATTCGCTTTAATCATCATTTTGCCGAAGAACAGCCAGCAGTTCTACTTTACCATAAACCCGCTGGAGAGGTTTGTACGCGTTCGGATCCGGAGGGGCGCCCAACGGTATTTGACAATCTGCCGCGGGTAAGAAACAAACGTTGGGTTATAGTGGGGCGCCTGGATTTAAATACCTCAGGACTCTTATTATTTACCACCGATGGTGAGTTGGCAAATCGTTTAATGCATCCAAGTTACGAAATTGAACGCGAATATGCGGTGCGCGTTTGGGGAGAGGTTGATCAACTTATTTTAACTAATTTACAAAAAGGGGTAATGCTAGAAGACGGCTTAGCCCGCTTTGATAAAATTCAGGATGCAGGAGGCGCGGGTAAAAATCATTGGTACCATGTTATTTTAACCGAGGGTAGGAATCGGGAGGTTAGAAGATTATGGGAGTCCCAAGGGGTTACAGTAAGCCGTCTGATTAGGGTTCGTTTTGGTAATATCCAGTTACCTAGAGATCTGCGAATAGGTTCTTCTCGTCTGCTTGAGCAAGAGGTGGTTAAACACTTATATGCTACGGTTAATATCCATTAAGCTAAAACTTGCTAGTTAATGGTAACCGGCAAATTCGGTTTAAAATCTCTGGCTTGGGCAATAGCCTAAGGTATAATGAGACTATTTTTATAGGCAGTAGATAGGACGATAATGTGAAGATAGCGATTCTTTCCCGTGGCCCCGATCTTTATTCAACTCAAAGGCTTAAGCAGGCGGCTGAGCTTAGAGGACATCAGGCCGATATTATTGACACCTTAAGGTGTTATATGAATATTGCTTCAGATAAACCTTCAATCCATTATGCAGGAAAGCAGCTAACGCATTATGACGCTATAATTCCACGGATTGGCGCCTCCATTACTTTTTATGGTAGTGCGGTCGCTCGCCAATTTGAAATGATGGGGGTTTTTTCCTTAAATTCGTCCCTGGGTATTACTCGCTCTAGAGATAAGCTAAGAGCTTTACAACTCTTATCCCGGAAGGGGATTGGGTTACCTATTACAGGTTTTGCGCGTTCTGCTAGTGATATTGACGATTTAATTGATATGGTAGATGGCCCACCCCTAGTGGTTAAATTACTAGAAGGGACTCAAGGCATAGGGGTGGTACTGGCCGAAACAAAGAAAGCGGCTCAAAGTGTTATTCAAGCTTTTTTAGGGCTCAATGCAAATATTATGCTGCAAGAATATATTCGGGAGTCTAATGGGGCGGATATTCGCTGTTTAGTCATTGGAAATAAGGTAGTGGCTGCGATGAAAAGGCAAGCCGCGCCTGGTGAGTTTCGTTCAAATTTACATCAAGGCGGCACGGCACAGTTAATTAAAATTACTAAAGAAGAACGTGAAACGGCAGTAAAAGCTGCTAAGATTATGAATCTAAGTGTGGCAGGTGTTGATATGTTACGCTCTGCCAGAGGCCCGTTAATTATGGAAGTTAATTCTTCACCAGGGTTACGGGGTATAGAAAATACTACTAAAAAAGATGTGGCGGGTTTAATTATTGAGTATATAGAGACTCATGCAAGACCGATTGATAAACGTAGCCGCTACGAAGGTTAACCATGAAAGAGCAGCAAGGGCCTTTGAAAATTCATAATGTAATGGTTAAACCCGGTGAAAGAACTATTGTGCAAATTCCTATGCCGGGTTTGTATAATTCTTCACCCATGACCATGCCTGTGCATGTGTTACGTAGTAAATTACCAGGACCTTGCCTCTTGATTACCGCGGCTATTCATGGTGATGAAATCAATGGGGTAGAAATCATTCGGCGATTATTAAAATTACGCGTATTGAAACAACTACATGGCACAATTATTTCTGTACCCGTTACTAATATCTATGGGTTTATTTCTCAATCACGCTATTTAATGGATAGGCGCGATCTTAACCGGACTTTTCCTGGATCGGATAAAGGTTCTTTAGCTTCTAGACTTGCCAATTTAATTTTGCAAGAGCTAGTGAGTAAATGTAGTCATATTATAGACATTCATACGGGGTCTTTGCATCGTACGAATTTACCACAGATTCGCATCACGCTTGATGACCCAGAAATGGTACATTTAGCCAAGGCTTTTCATGCGCCCGTTATTTTAAATACGCGCAGTCCCGATGGTTCATTAAGACAAGCGGCGAAAAATTTGGGGATCTCTACTTTATTATACGAAGCAGGTGAAGCGCTGCGCTTTGATGAGAGCTCAATTCGCATCGGTATGCACGGTATCGTTAATGTGATGCGTGAATTAAAAATGTTGCCTGCAACCCAAAAACTCCCTAAAACCAAGTATACACCGGCGATTGCCCAATCTAGCATTTGGGTAAGGGCGCCGCGTAGTGGTATTCTTAGGCCTAATAAAGGATTAGGCGATAATATAACGAAAGGGCAAGATTTAGGAATAG
>JAQSXL010000013.1 GCA_029256685.1 Gammaproteobacteria bacterium
GGGATGAAAAACTATAGAGCGTACAAGGAGGTATTCACAGCGTGTTGGCATTACCCCTATGTCCTGGCAAGGGAAGATTTATGAGTAGGAAGGGTATTAATTATATGGGATTCGCAATTTCCACATATTGCTGGGTAATTCCAAAATAATGAGCCAAGTGTTCGCTAAGAGCTTGTACGCCATAACGTTCGGTGGCGTGATGGCCCGCGGCATAAAAATGCAGGCCAGTTTCTTGCACAAAATGAAAGGTACGTTCCGATACCTCACCGGTTATATAAGCATCGACGCCATGGCTTGCGGCTTGTTCAATAAAATCTTGGGCGGCTCCCGTACACCAAGCTATTTTACTGATGAGTTTATCACTACCCGGTAAATACAATGGCTCGCGCTTTAAAATCTGGCCAATTTTCTGAGCCAGCTCCGAGCCAGGAGTGGCATGCTGCAAACTTCCTACCCAAAGTAAATTAGGAATACGCTCTATATCATAACTGTGTTCAACATCGATATCTAAGATCTTAGCCAGTTGCACATTATTGCCATAAATAGGATGAGCATCTAAGGGTAAGTGATAGGCAATTAAGCTAATCTCATGCTGCAATAGTTTACGAATGCGCTGTTGCTTAATACCCGTGATTCTAGGATCTTCGCCACGCCAAAAATAACCATGGTGAACTAAAATGGCATCGGCCTTTAATCTGATCGCCTCGTCAATAAGACTTTGGCTTGCACTCACCCCCACTACCAACTTTTTAACAATGGGCTTACCCGCTACCTGTAAGCCATTAGGACAATAATCATTAAACCGCTGCGGCTCGAGCAATTCGTCTAGGTAAGCCATTAATTCCTGTAAACTAACCATTTTTACACCTCTTGTGCCACTCTTTTTAACGCAATTTAAAGTACACTACTTAGCACCTGAGCCTAACGTTCGGATATTTTCTTACCGGATGCAGGTGATTACCCTAATTCGGGATGCGTTTAATCTTTGCGCCTAGCTGGGCAAACTTTTCTTCAATACACTCATAGCCCCGGTCAATATGGTAAATCCTATCAATGAGGGTATTGCCCTTAGCCATCAGTCCCGCCAAAACCAAACTAGCAGAAGCGCGTAAATCGGTTGCCATAATGGGCGCAGCGCTTAGTTCTTCGGTGCCAGTGATCACCGCCGTGTTACCATGTAATTGAATATTGGCCCCCATCCTGCACATTTCCTGCACGTGCATGAAACGGTTCTCAAACACGGTTTCGGTCACTATCCCGGTACCTTCGGCACCAATATTCAAGGCCATCAATTGCGCCTGCATATCGGTAGGAAACCCAGGATAAGGCGCGGTAGTTGCACTGACAGCTTTAGGCCGTTTACCTTGCATATCTAGACTTATCCAATTAGCACCGGTTTCAATACAAGCGCCTGCTTCTTGTAGCTTGACTAAGACCGCATCCAGCAACCCGGGTGTAATACCATTTAAACGAATGCTACCTCGGGTACAAGCAGCCGCTACCAAATAAGTACCGGCCTCTATTCTATCGGGTAACACACTATAGTTACCGCCGTGTAAACGCTCTACCCCTTCTATGGTAATTACCGAAGTACCCGCTCCAGAGATGTTAGCGCCCAACACATTCAAAAAATTAGCCAAATCAACCACTTCGGGCTCACGCGCCGCATTTTCAAGCACCGTCGTGCCTTCGGCAAGCACTGCAGCCATCATAATATTTTCGGTACCGGTCACGGTTACCATATCAAAAACAATCTTACAACCTCGTAACCGTTCTTTAACGGTGGCGGTTATATAACCATTTTCAACCTTGACCTCGGCTCCTAAAGCCTGTAACCCACGCAGATGTTGATCTACTGGCCGCGTGCCAATGGCACAACCGCCCGGTAATGACACATGAGCCTGTCGGTGACGAGCTACCAACGGCCCTAATACTAAAATAGAGGCCCGCATGGTTTTTACTAACTCATAAGGAGCAAAAAAATCTTGGATCGTCGAGGCATTAATTTCAACGCACATTCTTTCATCAATGGTTACTTCTGCACCCAAGCGACCAATTAACTCAATCATGGTGGTAACATCATGTAAATGCGGTATATTGGCTAACTTAACGGGCTGATCGGCTAAAATCGCCGCGGCTAAGATAGGCAAAGCGGCATTTTTAGCACCAGAGATTCGGGTTTCACCATGTAAAGGGTAGCCACCCTTAATCATTAATTTTTCCATTACTTAGCTCCGCTGTTGCCATTCATCAGGCGTATAGGTTTTAATTGAGATCGCATGAATTGCACCGCTCACAATTTGCTCATTCAATGCCGCATAAACTAATTGTTGTTTTTTCACCGGCGTTTTACCCGCAAAAATATCGCTAATCACCGTCACTTGAAAGTGATAACCATCCCCTTCAATTTCGACGCTAGCATTGGGTATTTGTTGTTCTAATAATGCTTTAATTTCCTGCAGTTCCATACTTCCTCACACTCACCGAAAATTATATTAATGTAGTGGATTTATTAATTTAAACTCTCTGCAGCAGGGAAGCTACAGCGAAGCCTATAGGGATATATTAACGGCGGGTTTAAATTAATAAATCCACTACGTTAATAACCCATAGACCCCATATACTTCGGCTGCTGCTTGCAAATTAGCCGGTATATTAATAAAAACAAGCCCACGCCCCTGACGCTTAGCTTCTCGCTGCCACTCTAGTAATAAAGCCAAACCGGCACTATTGCTTTTACTAACAGCAGCCAAATCAATTTGCACTATGGGCTGCTTATTCAACCAATCTCTGCCCATGGTTTGCAACCCTAGAGTTGAGTCAAAATCAAGTTCCCCACTGATTTGTAAGGTATTAGGTGCTTGAAAACTTAAAGTTGCTGATGTCATTTTTTAGTTCGATTAAGTTCGGTTAAGCTATTGATTAATCCCTCAAAGCCACTCTGCGCTACTTTATCGGCAAATTGAGCCTTATAACTTTGTACCATGCTGACATTATCAACCGAAATATCATAGATTTCCCAGGTATCGCCCACTAAGCGCAGACGGTAACTCACTGGAATAGAGGGCCCATCTTTTTGTACGATCAAACTATTGACCTGAACAAACTTTTTACCTTCATATCCGTCACGAATAGGTAAAAAGCGTACCTGCTGATCTTTATAGGAAGCTAATGCGCGGGAATAAGTTCGCACTAATAAAAAGGTATACTCTTCAATAAAACGCTTATGTTGCGCGGCAGTAGAGGATTGCCAGATATCTCGCCCTAATACCGAACGAGCCATGGTTTCTTGATCAATATGCGGTAATAAAATACGTTTCACAATGCTATAAACCGAATGAGGATTACGTTGTAATGAAGCCTTATTGGCTTTTAAAGCCTCTAGCATTTGCTGGGCCGTTTTATCTAGCAAATCTATTGGCGATGATGTCGCAGCCATAGAAAGCACCGGCAATAACATAAGTAAACCAGCTAAAGCCAGCTGTTTAAATTTTTGCATCATATCCCTCATCTATTTCTTATTAACGCTATATAAAAACTGCCCAATCAAATTTTCTAAAATAAGGGCCGAATGAGTAATCTCAATTCTATCGTTATCTTTTAAAAAATCTTCCGCATAACCAGGCGCCAAACCAATAAAGTTACTTCCTAATAACCCTTCCGTTTGAATATTGGCTGAGGTATCGACCGGTAATTGATTCTGTTTACTATCAATCGCCAGAGTCACCACCGCCTTAAAAGTTTTAGGGTCAATAGTGATGGCGCGTACTTCACCGACTTGAACCCCCGCTAATCTTACAGGGGCTCTGACTTTCAGACCACCTATATTATCAAAGCTTGCAGTTAACTGATAGGTACCTTGTCCAGGATAATAATTCAAACCACTCACCTTCAAAGCAAGTACTAACAAAGCTGCGATACCCGCTATGATAAAAGCCCCTACCAGTAGCTCAACTGTTTTATTATTCACAATCACCAATCTCCTAACATCATAGCTGTTAATACAAAATCAAGTCCTAACACAATAAGCGATGCATAGACCACACTTCGGGTGGTTGCCCTACTCATGCCCTCTGCAGTCGGTACACAATCATAACCTTGATAAACGGCTGTCCAAATAATCACAAAACCAAAGACTAAACTTTTAATAATGCCGCTGATAATATCCACTCTAAAACCGACGGCGGCTTGCATGTTACTCCAAAAGGTTCCACCGGTTACCCCAAGCCAATCAATGGCAACCCAAGATCCCCCATAGATAGCCACCGCATTAAAAATCAGCGCCAAAATAGGCATGGAAATCAATCCGGCCCAAAAACGCGGCGCAATAACCCGCCACAGTGGATCAACCGCCATCATTTCCATACTGGCCAATTGTTCGGTGGTTTTCATCAAACCAATTTCGGCAGTTAACGCAGAACCTGCCCGCCCTGCAAATAATAAGGCGGTCACCACGGGCCCTAACTCCCTAACCACACTTAAAGCCAATAATTGGCCTAATTGAGCATCGGCCCCAAATTTAGCCAGGGTATTATGTCCTTGTAAGGCTACCACCATCCCAATAAATAGAGCGGCTACTAAAATAATGGGTAAAGATAAAATGCCTACGGAAAATAACTCTTGAACGAGTAAGGGAAAACTCCGCCGTATCCGTGGTTTTCTAAAAAGCACCTGGGTTAAAAATAAACCCGAACGTCCGATACTGATGCAGGTATCTATACTTATTCGTCCCAAGCTCTGTAATTGCTTAATCACTATAACAAATCCTCAGCATAATCTTTAGCAGGATAATGAAAGGGTACTATGCCATCGGGTAGGCCTTGAATAAATTGCTGTACAGCAGATGCCGCATTATGCCGTATTTCTTCTGGCGTGCCCTTACCTATAATTTTACCGTCTGAAACAATATATGCGTAATCGGCTATACTAAGTGCCTCAGCCACATCGTGAGATACTAGAATGCTGGTTAAGCCAAGCGCATCATTTAAACGTTTGATGAGTTGTAAAATCACCCCTTTTGCAATGGGATCTTGGCCTGTTAACGGTTCATCATACATAATCAATTGCGGATCTAAGGCGATGGCTCTTGCCAAGGCAACCCGCCTTGCCATTCCGCCTGAAAGCTCGCTAGGCATTAGATCTCTCGCTCCCCGCAAACCCACCGCCTGCAATTTCATTAACACCAAATCTCGAATCATGGCTTCGGATAAGTGGGTATGTTCACGCAAGGGAAATGCCACATTTTCAAATACCGTCAGATTGGTAAATAACCCGCTATTTTGAAACAACATTCCAATGTTCCGGCGAACCTCATACAACTCAGTTTGCTTGAGGGCTGGAACGTTACGGCCATTTATTTCAATTTGCCCCTGATGCGGCCGCAATTGTCCGCCAATTAACCGAAGTAACGTGGTTTTACCGGTGCCACTAGGGCCCATCACCGCGATGATTTTGCCGCGCTGTATATCAAAATCGACATTATCATAAATCAAACGGTTACCACGATAAAAGGTTAAATTACGGATTTTAACAAGAGATTCAGTCACCATTAAAAATTCTTCACTTAAGTTATTAGCTCCATTATACCTATAATAACTTAAGTGGAGTAGTCTAGATTCAATTTTTCTATGACTTAATTTAAGGAGTAGGAGTAGTGGATTGCTTGTTAGCGAAAGGTGATAAATTAAAGTTTCTCAGAATTTTATTTAGGGTAAATAAAGCCGATAGCCGTCCCAACCAACCTTGCTGGTAGGACTTGTTTTTAATTGGCGTAGGCTTATGGCTAAGATGACGATGTGTCCAAGAAAAGCCCGCCATAAATGCTACCATCAGAGTCGATGGGGAGGCTAAAATCTGATGAGTACTGGTTAAGGCTTGCTCAATATGTATAGATACCAAGGCCCTATGCAATTTAAGATTAGTCTCACGTAATTGAATTTGCTTTTTGAGTCGATTCAAGATGTTTGTCCTTGGTTGATCAGTGAGTTCGCTGCCAATTGTTTACGTGTGGCGGTAAAGAGTAAATTTCTAAAGCAGCGTTTAATTGCCCAGCCCACGAAGAGCAGAAGCAGAAAATTAACGCCTGCCAATTGCAGTAAAACGATAGGCCAACTAAAACCTAGCTGTAACAACCAAAAAACGGCTGCCAGTAAAAGGCTAAGCCAAATAGCAAAGCACAATAAGCTACTGGTAAACAGCAATAAAACCATAAAAAACAAGCTGATACCAGCCAGGCGGGTTTCAAGTCGCGCTATCGCTACTATTTCCTGAATTATTTGGCTAAACGTTAACAGCAGCTCTTTAAGAGCAGTGGATAAATTTTCATATGAGGCTGTTTGCTGCATGAACGGTCCTCCTAGATTAACCCGAATATTTCATGGCTTAATTCCCGCAAATATTAAAACATCCGTGTTTAACGTATCTTGAATCCATAATACGCAGTTAGCATGCATCAACGGCGCGTCTAGCTAAGATTGATTTCATACCTTGCAATCATAACGACTTTTAAGATTTGCACGGCAGAAGCTCATAAAATATCGAGGTTAGATGCTCTTCCTAAATGGAAGAGCATTTTATTAATCACCCATTTTCTTTAGCACTATGGCTAATACACCACCGGCTAATGCAGCCATACCAATAGCTTTTAGGGGATTTTCTCGCACATATTTAGCCATAGAATCATAAAGCTGCTCGGATTGCTCTTGAATATTATGGCCTGCTTCATTCAGCATATTTTTCATGTTTTCATAGGTATCTGTGGCTTTTTCAGTAGCTTTTTCAACCGTACTACTAGCCTTTTGTTTAAGTTGCTTTACTTGATCAGTTACTTTATCTTGAGCTTGTTGAGATGATGCACCATTTGTTTGATTAGCGACCATAATAAACTCCTTGATTATTAACTCTTAACTCTTAATCTTCTTGTTCAGCTAAAAACCTATCGATTTCCCGCTCAGCCTCATCCTTTCTATAACCATAACGTTTTTGCAACAAGCCCGCGAGTTCTTCAATCTGGCCATGGACTTGCTCAATTTCATCATCAGTTAGCTTGCCCCAGAATTGTTGGGCTTTACCTTTGAACTGTTTCCAGTTACCTGCGAAAATATCTTTATTCATGATGTGCCGCCTCCTCTTTGATAGATTACCGCTAAGGTCTCGAACACGTTAGAAAAGCTGTAAAGTTAAGCCTTAAAACCACCTTACCACGCCTTATTAATATAATACCACTAACAGCTTGGCTTGGAAAGTCACGTTTCCATTACGGATTTTGATAGAGAGGATGGATCATCTTTTTCCGGCAATGAATTTTATTATCGGCATGATAACATTTAATGAAAATGCTTAGTCTCTGTTATTTAAAGAGGAAAAAGCTTTTGCAAGCCCTTGCCCCTCTTCCACAGTTGAAAGAGGGTGCTTTACGGTATTTAACCGCAATAAAAAATTACTCCATACTACTATCGTATTTACCTACACTCGCTAAACCATTGAGCTTAAGCCGTTTATGTAAGGCGTGTTGGGCTACCGCTACATTTTCTGGTTTACCACCCCACGCTTTTAATGCATGATCTTGTAACGCCCGGCCATATGAGAAACTTAAATTCCAGGGGTTGTTTTTATCTTTATTCATGGCATTTAAATGAGCCGTGGCCACTTCGGAGCTTTGACCACCCGATAAGAAATTAATGGTTGGCACTGCAGCAGGTACATAGCGGCGCAACACGGTTAAGGTTTGTTCTGCCACTTCTTGAACATCGGCTTGTTTAGCACATTGGTTACCCGAAATAACCATACTGGGTTTTAAAATCATGCCCTCTAACAGAATTTTATGTTTATATAAGGCCTTGAATACGGCATGTAATACCGCTTCGGTCACTGCAAAACAACGCGCTAAGGTGTGGCTGCCGTCTATTAAAACCTCGGGTTCTACGATAGGCACAATACCTTGCTCTTGGCATGCTGCCGCATAAAAAGCTAACATTTCGGCATTGGCTTTAATAGCTAAGGACGAAGGAATAACGTCGCCAATATGATAAACCTCACGCCATTTAGCAAAACGGGCGCCCTGCTCTTTATATTTTTTTAAGCGGTCGGTGAGGCCGTCTAAACCTTGAGTAATCTGTTCACCAGGGCAGTTAGGTAAATCAACTAAACCCTTATCTACCTTAATCCCGGGTATCGCGCCTTGTTTAGCCAATAATTCTGGAAATGGGGTGCCATCTTTATGTTTTTGATACAGAGTTTCCTCATATAAAATCACACCGCTGACATATTGACCAAACTCTGGTGTGGTAAATAACATTTCCCTATAAGCCCGGCGGCTTTCTTCGGTGGACTCTAAATTGATGGATTTAAAACGTTTGGCAATGGTTTTATCGCTTTCATCAGCGGCTAAAATACCCTTACCAGGTACTGCAATTGCTTTAATAGTTGCTAAAAGTTCTGCTTGGCTCATTTTTGTTCCCCTTGTTTACGCCAATTATCGATTATTAATAAAGATACGCCTATGACTATGGCTGAATCCGCCACATTAAACGCCGGCCAGTGATAATTACCCCAATAAAAGTCGAGAAAGTCTACAACATAACCCAAGGTAATTCTATCCCATAAATTGGCTAGCGCACCGCCTAAAATTAGGCTTAAGCCGCTTAAGGCCCATAATCTATAGCGCGGTAATTTATACAACCAAATTAAAATAATAACGCTTGCCAGGACAGCAATGCCGGTAAATAACCAACGTTGCCAACCACCTGCTTCAACCAATAAGCTAAAGGCCGCTCCGGTGTTATGCATTAAGGTTAAATTAAAAAAAGCTAAAATGGGGGTAGACTGATAAAGCTCTAACTGCTGAATAGCTAAAGATTTAGTCCATTGATCCAGCCCAACCATGCTCATGGTGAGTAATAACCAACGATAATTTTTAAGCATTTGTTCTCTGTTTCCTTAGTTTAAGCGAATTCGCGCTGCTCACCTTGCCCCACTATGTTTTCAATACAACGTCCACAAATTTCGGGATGCTCGGCCTGAGTACCTATATCGCTACGTCTATGCCAACAACGTGCACACTTAGCATGGCTAGAAGCTGCCACTTGAATTTGCAAGTGGCCATTATCAAGTACTATAGCCTTTTCGATATTTTCTAAGGGCAGCACTTTAGCACTAGACGTGATTAAAACAAAACGCAATTCATCGCCTAACTGCAGAAGTTGTTGATAAAGTTCTCCATCGGCATACAAACTTATCTCGGCTTCTAAACCAGCGCCTATTAAGCCTGCATGACGCTGCTGCTCGATCTCCTTATTAACCCACTCCCGTACCTTAATCATTCGCTCCCAGTAAATTTGAAAACTTGGATCTATATCAGATGAAGTTGAAGCCTTAACCTCCGTCAAAAATATCGATTCGGAACGTTGGCCAGGCATATACTGCCAAACTTCTTCAGCGGTAAAGCTTAAGATTGGCGCCATACATTTTACCAGTACCTCGGCAATGTAATACATGGAGGTTTGTGCCGAGCGTCTGGCTAAACTATCGGTCTTGCAGGTATATTGCCTATCCTTAATCACATCAAGATAGAAGCTACCCATATCAATACTACAAAAATGCTGCAGTTTTTGATAAACCTGATGGAATTGATATTGCTCATAGGCTTCAGCAATAGTATCTTGCAGTAATTCCGCCCTATCCACAGCCCAGCGATCTAGGCTAACTCTCTCTTCATAAACCACACTGTGTTTCGCTGGCTCAAAATCATGTAAGTTAGCCAACAAAAACCGTAAGGTATTACGAATGCGTCTATAGGCATCGGCAATCCGATTTAAAATCTCGTCCGATAAGGTAATTTCAGCCCGGTAATCCACCGAGGCTATCCATAAACGCAGGATATCTGCCCCCATGGTTTTCATCACTTTATCGGGCTCAATGGTATTACCCAAGGACTTAGACATTTTGCGGCCTTGCGCATCGATGGTAAAACCATGAGTCAACACCTGCCGGAAAGGTGCTTGACCGTGCATAGCCATTGCACTTAACAGCGAAGTTTGAAACCAACCCCGGTGCTGATCAGAACCCTCTAAGTAAAGATCGGCAGGATAGCGTAAATCATCGCGCCTTTGTAACACACAATTATGCGAAACCCCAGAATCAAACCACACGTCAAGAATATCGATAACCTTTTCGTAGTGAGCCGCCTCTGCGCCTAACAGGCTCTCTGGAGCTAGCTCAAACCAAGCCTCAATGCCTTGTTGCTCAACCAGTTCTGCTGCTTTTTCCAATAAAATTAAGCTATCGGGGTGCAACTGTTTGGTTTCTTTATGTACAAATACGGCAATAGGCACACCCCAAGCACGTTGGCGTGAGATACACCAATCGGGGCGTTTTTCAATCATACCCACAATACGGGCTTGTCCCCATTCTGGAATCCATTGCACGTGATTGATGGCCGCTAAAGCCGCTTGGCGCAACCCTTTTTTATCCATGCTAATAAACCATTGAGGCGTCGCCCGGAAAATCAAAGGCGTCTTATGGCGCCAACAATGTGGGTAACTGTGATTCAAGGCTTCGTGATGCAACAAATTACCGTGCGCTTTTAAAACCTCAATCACTTCATCATTAGCTTGTAATACATGCTTACCCGCAAATAGCGGCGTATTAGGCAAAAAACACCCCCGGCCATCTACGGGACTATCAATGGGCAAATGATACTGGGCACCTGCCACATAATCCTCTTGGCCATGCCCCGGTGCCGTGTGTACCGCACCCGTACCGGCATCTACGGTTACATGATCGCCAAGAATAACGGGCACCACCCTTTCGTAAAAGGGATGTTGTAGTTTTAAGCCTTCCAAAACCTCGCCTAAGCAATGGCCGATAATTTGGTAGTCACTAATACCATAACGTTGCAATACCGCTTCGTGGAGTTCCTCGGCTAGCAATAATCTTTCAACATGATGTTCAAGGTGATATTGGATTAACACATAATTTAACTTTGGATTTAAGGCTACGGCCTGATTAGCTGGCAAAGTCCAAGGTGTAGTTGTCCAGATGGGGATCACGATATCCCCCTCACCCTTTTGTTTGGGTTGGATACGTTCTAAAAAGGCTTCTTCATCAAGTGCGATAAATTTAACATCGATAGCGGGTGATTTTTTATCATGGTATTCTACCTCGGCCTCAGCCAAAGCAGAACCACAATCCATACACCAATGCACGGGTTTAAAGCCCTGCTGTAAATGACCATTCGCAATAATTTTACCCAACGAACGAATAATATCGGCTTCAAATTGATAAGCCATAGTCATATAGGGATTTTCCCAATCCCCTAATACGCCCAGCCGTTTAAATCCTTGGCGCTGATTATTGATTTGCGAGTTAGCATAATCGCGGCATGCCTTGCGAAATTCACTGGCCGATACCTTTATGCCGGGCTTACCTACTTTTTTTTCAACGTTTAATTCTATGGGTAATCCATGGCAATCCCAACCTGGCACATAAGGCGCATCATAGCCTTGCAAAGTTTTAGCCTTGATAATGATATCTTTAAGTACCTTATTAACGGCATGACCTAGGTGAATATCACCATTGGCATAGGGAGGTCCATCATGCAGAATAAATTGCTCACGGCCTTGAGTGTGTTGACGGATTTGCTGATAAAGCTTTTGTTCTTCCCAGCGCTTTAACATTGCTGGCTCACGTTGCGCCAAATTTGCCTTCATAGGAAAATCAGTTTTTGGTAGATTTAAGGTGTCTTTATACTCTGTCATTGGATACTGCCCATAGATTTATCAATTATCGCAAGTATAACGCTTATTACTAGTATCTTTCTACCCTTGCTGCGCGACAAAATCAAAGTCAACTTCGATCTCACTTTTCGCCAATAAACATCTTTCCAAACCGAGATTAAAGGTGGATAGAGTCCATACTCTTAGGTTAATTAGCTTGTAGGATACTTTTAGCCATTTTTGCATCTTCTGCGATTTGATTTTTTAAGGCTTCTAAAGAAGAAAACTTATACTCTGGGCGTATTTTTACCATAAATTCAACGCGTAAATGTAAGCCATAAATGTCTTGACTAAAATTAAATAAATAGACTTCTAATAAGCTACGTGTTCCATCCACCGTTGGACGAGTGCCGACATTAGCGACTCCCAGCAGGGGATACTCAGTAATACCGTACACTTTTACTGCATAGACTCCGGCAAGTGGTGAAACCTTACGTTTTAAAAAAATATTGGCGGTAGGAAATCCTAACTGCCGCCCACGTTGATCCCCTCGTACTACCTGTCCACTCAGACTATAATTACGCCCTAACATTTCCTGCGCGGCAGTTAGTTCCCCTTTAGCTAAGTAGTCGCGGATTTTAGTACTGCTTACCCGCTGGTTATGCCTGACTAATGCACTCGCTTGTTGCACGCTAAAATCGTACTGCTCTCCAGCATTTTTTAATAAAGCGATATCGCCCTGCCGTTGATAACCAAAGCGAAAATCATCTCCCGTGATTAAATAACGCAGCGCTAGCTTATCAACTAAAATATGCCGAATAAATTCCATGGGGGTTAAGCTAGCTAGTTTTGGATTAAAAGCCAGGCAAAGCAGATAATCAACCGGAGCATATTGAGAAATAGCTAACACTTTTTCACGTAAGCGGGTTAAGCGTGCAGGTGCTTCAGCCGGTTTAAAATATTCGGCAGGCTGTGGTTCAAAAGTAATAGCTATTGCAGGTAATTTTAACTGCTTTGCCAATTGAGCTGTTTGGCCCAACAATTGTTGATGTCCCAGATGTACCCCATCAAAATTACCAATTGTTGCCACACCATTTTGCATAGCTCCATTGATATTATGTAAACCTCGAATCAATTGCATCTTGCTGCCTAAAAATCTCTAAAATGCCTAGGGTCTGTTGACATATATGTCAACAGACCCTATATAAAATAGTCAAAATAAATAACAACTCCCTGACTAAATTCAGCAAGAACTTACTCACTAAATTACTCTGTTTAATTTACTTAAACCGATAAACCATAGCCATACTTTTCAATCAAATAATTTTGTACCTCACAAAGCCACTTAGCCACAAGCTTAGTCATGAGTATAAGGCAACATCCTAAATAGTATAGACATCTATCCATAATCTATCCTCTATAGCATGCTTAAGCCTATATCTACTAGTAAATTAGCACTTTCTTATTCATTATCGCTGATTTTTAATAAATCGATGGCCATTAACAAGGCTTCTTTATCAACCGGCTTTTTAAATGACACATGGGCACCTAGCGATTCGGATAAATCTAAATAGCCTTCGGGATCTAAACGGCCACCACCCGAAATAGCAATGATCTTCATGTTAGGGTGCTTTTTCTTAACCTCAGAAATTAAGGCAGTGCCGCTTTTACGTGGCATAATGATATCGGTGATCATGAGATCGGGTTGCATAGTGTGAAGTTTTTCTAGTGCATCTTCTCCATCCACTGCTCCCTTAACTTCATGTGAAGCCCGGCTTAGCATCTGACATAACATATCCCGTACAAATTCATCATCTTCCACTAATAAAATACTTGCCATCTTTATTCCTCCTCTTTTACTTTATATTCGGGCAGATAAACAAATATTTTTGTTCCTTGCCCTTCTTTACTCTCAACAATCATTTCCCCATTGTGATCATGTACAATACCCAGCGCCGTGGCTAAACCAAGCCCCGTACCTTTTCCAACCTCTTTAGTGGTAAAAAATGGCTCAAAAATCCGGGTTAGCACATGTTGTGGCATACCGGCGCCAGTATCGGTAATCTCCAGCACTAAATAACTAGACTTACGTAATTTAACAAAGCGCTCGCGGAAGGTATCATCGGCCTCAATGCGATATAGACTCAGGGTTATTTTACCTTGATCATCAATTGCATCAACGGCATTACTCACGATATTAACCAGCACTTGCTGTAATTCTGTGTGCCCCCCTAATACCAAATCTTCGCCTTCAATATTATAGCACTGCTCAATGGCAATACTGGCTGGCAAGGTAGGCTTTAGTAAAATTAAGGTGCTATTAATGACTTCCCGGATTGAAATGGGTTTAAAATCATGTTGTTGTTGCCTGCTAAATGATAATAAACGAGAGACTAACTCCTGCCCCCGTTCGCCTACCGAAATAACCTTGCTGAGATTATCATAGATTAGCGATCCCGGCTCAACATCATCTCTCGCCATTTCTACATAACCTATCATCGAATATAAAATATTATTAAAATCGTGAGCAATACCACCGGCTAAGGTACCGATTGCTTGCATTTTTTGGCTTTGTAGTAATGCCTGCTTCATATTGTCTTTGGCTTGCTCTGCTAACTCACGCTCATTGATTTCTTTTTGTAAATTCTCATTAACCTTGGCTATTTCCTTGGCTTGATGACTGCTCATTTGTGAAAATTGAGTGGTAAACATTAAAAGTGCGGTAATGATTAAACCCACGCTCAATAATAAATCAGGTAAAATACTTTTACTCTCGGCCAAAAGTGCATGTTCGGGCCAAACTCGGATGTGCCATTGGGTACCATAAAGCGACAGCGTTTCATCATGCCCCCATTGTTTGTCTAATTGCTCATCATTTCCTCGTTGATAAATAACATTATTTCCTTCGGTAATGCGAATATTATAACCAGGGATAGTATGTTCACTAATGACGTCATCGAGAAATTCATCGATATCGGCGATGCCTAAAATAAAACCATTAAACTTCTGATTAACATACATGGGCACAAAAATTAATAGTCCACGGCCACCTTCTAGCAGGTCAACTACTTGGCCAATTACGGGGGTTTTGGTTTGCTGGGCTCGCTCTATCGCATACATTCGCTTGGTTTCAAAACCAGCGGGTATATTTTCAAACGCCTCATTTCCTTGTTCAGGAACTACCCAGCGTATATGTAAAGTAGGATCGATCCATTCTATGGCCTTATACCCCGTATAGCCTACGACATGAGCCTGTGCATCCGCTATCCATTCACTCTTAGGTGTTCCTTTACGGCTTTCCCAGCGTTTAGCCATGCGGGTTAGTGAATTAACTTGGAATAACAGCCGGTTGGCAATTTCGCTTTTGACACTTTTAGCAGCCAGCAAGGTGAAACGGTTGATACTCGTTTCACGCTGAATCATCAATGCTTCCCATAGCAGTAAAGTGATTGCTAAAGAAATAGTTCCCACGAGTAAGGGTAACCATTTAATATGCCGCAGCTGTTTCAAATCTATTCCTTAAGATAGCCGATAAGATGATTCAAGATAATAGCATAGATCAGAAAAAATGGTTACCTAGCCCTTGTAAAACTTTTATTAAGTAATACCCTTCCCATTTAACAACCTTCCCTAGGAAACTTTCATTAACAGAAATGATATAACCTCTATTTTGAAGCAAGTTACATTTAAGGCTCACTAGGGAAGCATTAGCGTGTCATAAACACCTCTTCATCGCTATAAGAACGGGGCAATGGCGTTAACCTTGCGTGTAAGACTTTCAACACTTACACTACCAGACAAAAACCTTGGGGAATCTGATACCACGTCATTACGCAATGAAGAGGAAATCATTACCCTAGCTGCCCATTTTCTTGTAGTATTCTATAAAAATCAGAAGGTCGTTGGTATTTAGACAATGTAGTGGTAAACTATTTCGCTCTGCGTCCCGGTAGCTCAGCTGGATAGAGCAATCCCCTCCTAAGGGATAGGTCGGAGGTTCGACTCCTCTCCGGGACACCATAGCCAAGCAATAAATTAAAGCCAGCCGGTAGCCAATCTTAACAAGCTTTTAAATAAATCGGTGCAAAGGGTTCTGCCTGGACCAGTTCCATCATAGCTTGTTTAAGTAACTCAAGCATCGCCATAAAGGTTACCACCACTCCAAGCTTACCCTCACTTAAACTAAAAAAGGTTTGAAACTGACAAAATTGATCACGCTGTAATTTAGCTAAAATATGAGTCATACGTTCGCGAATAGACAAGGTTTCACGCTGAATTTGATGATTTGCCTTAATGTCTACTCGTTGCATCACTTGTTTAAATGCTAATAATAACTCCGCTAACTCTACTTGCGGTGATAAACGAGCTTGTGGTAACGGTGGCAAAACTTGGGTTAAAAATACATCCCGCTCTAACCGCGGTAACTCATCCAGACTTTCTGCAGCTTGTTTAATTTGCTCATACTCTTGCAAACGCCGAATCAATTCAGCCCTAGGATCTTCTTCCTCATCAATTAAGCCTTCGGGTTTTGGCAGCAGCATACGCGATTTAATTTCGGCTAAAATAGCGGCCATTAATAAATACTCGGCTGCTAACTCTAAATGCAAGTCCTGCATCAAATCGATATACTGCAGATATTGAGCCGTAATCTCTGCGACGGGAATGTTTAAAATATCCAGATTTTGCCGTTTAATAAGATAGAGGAGTAGATCGAGCGGCCCCTCAAAGGTTTCTAAAAATATCTTTAAGGCATAGGGCGGGATATAGAGATCATCGGGCCAGGTGGTTAGTGATTCACCACCTACCCGGGCGAGAGATTCAAACTGCTCAGCCACTATCTGCATCATTTAAACAGCCAAAGCCTCGACTGCGGGCCTATACACATATCCCAGATCGCTTGCCACAGCTTCATAAGTTACCATACCTTTATAAATATTAAGACCATTCAATAGATGAGGTTCGCCGAGTAATGCCTCCCTATATCCCTTGTTAGCTAATGCTAAGGTATAGGGCAAAGTAGCGTTGTTTAAGGCAAAAGCGGCAGTTCTTGCCACGGCACCTGGCATATTGACGACACAATAGTGCACAACTTCGTCCACCACGTAAGTAGGCTCTGCATGGGTAGTCGGTCGACTGGTTTCAAAACACCCGCCTTGATCGATTGCTAAATCAACCACGACAGAACCGGGGCGCATTTTCTTAATGATGTCATACGATACTAACTTGGGGGCTGCAGCACCGGGTACCAATACGGCACCAATCACCAGATCGGCATTAAGTACACTTTCTTCTATTGCACTACGGGTTGCATAAATCGTATTTAGTTTAGAACCAAATTGTAAATCTAATTCTTTTAAACGATCTAGGGATTTATCGAGAACGGTTACCCTAGCCTCCATTCCCATCGCCATGCGAACCGCATTAGTACCGGCAACGCCACCCCCAAGCACCACAACTTGTGCAGAAGCAACACCCGGCACACCACCTAGTAACACACCACTACCGCCTTGGGCTTTTTCTAAACAATGCGCGCCTGCTTGAATAGACATACGTCCAGCCACTTCGCTCATGGGTGATAATAAAGGCAAACCACCCCGGGAATTGGTTACCGTTTCATAAGCAATAGCGATACAACGTGATTCTAGTAAAAGTCTAGTTTGCTCAGGGTCGGGTGCTAAATGCAGATAGGCAAATAGTACTTGTCCCTCACGCAACATTTTACATTCTTGTGGTTGTGGCTCTTTAACCTTTACTATCATCTCGGCTTCGGCGAAAACTTGTTGAGCCGATTTAGCAATGCGCGCGCCTGCCGCATGGTACTCCTCATCTTTTATTCCTATGCCTATGCCTGTTTTTGTTTCAACAACAACCTCATGCCCATGGGCAATTAACTCTTGTACACTGCTAGGTGTCATACCGACGCGATATTCATGGTTTTTAATTTCTTTTGGAACACCAATTAACATAAAATACTCCTCGTTAAATTACGCCTTAGACTCGCTTATTAGAGTTTTTACATAACCTACAGAAATGAGGCAAGCCCGTAGAAAAATGGCTGAAAAAGCGCCATATACCAACTCATATATGAGTAGTTTGAAGTTGTTTTTTTTCATGGGAATTGACCCTCAATGGAGCTCATACAAAGAACGCTATTGATCAAAGTATCTCACCCAATATCCGTTCAAGTTCTGGTATTAGTTTAAAAAGATCCCCCACTAAACCATAATCCGCCACTTTAAAAATGGGCGCATCCGGATCTTTGTTGATCGCTACCACCACCTTACTATCTTTCATCCCGGCTATATGCTGAATCGCCCCCGAAATACCCACGGCAATATAGAGTTCAGGCGCTACAATTTTGCCTGTTTGACCCACCTGATAATCATTAGGTGCAAATCCCGCATCCACGGCCGCTCTGGTAGCTCCAAGCGCGGCACCTAGCTTGTCAGCCAATTGTTCTAGTAATTTAAAATTTTCTGCACTTTGTAAACCACGCCCACCGGCAACCACAATCCGGGCAGCAGTAAGCTCTGGCCGTACCGTTGGGTGGGTTGCAAACTCAATAAATTCAACAGCAGGCTCTGCCTCTTTAATAGTCAGTGCTTCTATAGGCGCTGTTTGTTCAGAGGCCTTTGCTAGCGCAAAACCCGTCGTGCGCACGGTGATAACCTTGATAGGGGCCAAGCATTGTATAGTGGCAATTGCATTCCCAGCATAAATGGGACGTTTAAAGGTTTGCTCATTGACAATGGCACAAATATCGGAAACCTGCTCAACATCTAGCAAAGCGGCAACCCGAGGCATAAAATTCTTACCATAACTCGTGGCTGGCGCTAGAATATGGGTATAATTTACGGCTAATTGTTGCACGAGTGGCGCCAATGTTTCGGCTAGCTGATGTTGATAATTAATGGCATCGGTGATTAGCACTTTACTGACGCCCGCTATTTTCGCAGCTTGTTCAGCAGCCCCTTGGCACTGATAACCGGCTACTAATACAATGATCTCACTTCCCAGTTGGCTAGCGGCCGCAATGGTCGTTAAGCTGCTAAGCTTCAAACTAACGCTATCGTGTTCAGCAATAACTAATACCGCCATTTAGATTACCTTTGCCTCATGTTTTAACTTATCAACCAGTTCAGCAACAGAATTTAGCATAATACCTGATTTACGTTCGTTAGGCGGTTCAACTTTTAGTTGGGAAATAGTAGATGATAAATTTAAACTCATACTAACTAGCGGCTTAATAATTAATGGTTTACGTTTTGCCTGCATAATATTTGGCAAGGTGATATAGCGTGGTTTATTTAAGCGCAAATCGGTAGTCACCACCGCAGGTAATTTTAATAATAAGGTCTCAAGTCCCCCATCCACTTCGCGCACCACTTCTATCTTTTGTTGCTCTGTTTTTACTGCGATTTTAGAGGCGAAAGTAGCCTGTGGCCAATCCAGCAAAGCCGCCAGCATTTGTCCCGTCTGATTAGAATCATCATCGATAGCCTGCTTACCTAAAATTACCAGCTGAGGTTGTTCCTCTAGCACCACTTGTTTGAGAATTTTAGCAATATTTAGGGGTTGAAAAGCTTGCTCCGTTTCTAGCAGAATTCCCCTATCGGCCCCTAGTGCCAAACCGAACCGGATAGTTTCCTGACACTCACGATTACCAATTGAAGCGATAATAACTTCTTGGGCAATACCCTGCTCTTTTAAACGGACAGCGGCTTCAACCGCGATCTCATCGAAAGGGTTCATAGACATTTTCACATTAGCCATTTCTACATCGGTAAAATCTGCTTTTACTCGAACTCGAACACTGTAATCGATAACACGTTTCACTGGCACTAGGATTTTCATGATTCACTTACAACATATGACACGCTAGCTTTTGAGTGTGATAATTGTATAGGAGATAGCTTAGAAATGAAATAAAAAAGGCACGATTCCTCGTGCCTTGGCACCAAGCCACTCACATTACTGCCTAGCAATAAGATTAAATCTTAGGTCAAAATGAGTGCGCAAATAATTAATAAACCATACGCCAGCTAAACAGCTTGTGCAAGCCACTAAAGCAGCCACATTGAGGGTAGGAGCAAGGATTACAGCAAGCATCGATAAAGCAATGGTTGCATAAGCTAATTTTTTGGTTCTTTCAATAAAAAGCACTAAAGCTAAAATAGACATAAAGGTTGGAATAACGGCCGCAAGTGATGATAAATGAGCTAACATATAAAAATTCCTCCGTGATTTAAATAATCCATTAATTAATCGACCTCATTCAGTTTAGTACATCATTTTGCAAACTCAAGCTTAAGGATAAAAAATCATTACCCTTACTAAACCCCCATGCTCTTAAAGCATGTCTTGACGTGGCTTTGGTAACTTTTATTATAAATTAAGCTCTAAACATGTTACCATGAAAGCTCTAAGCAATAATTGAACTACTTACCTATAACAGTATGTAAATGAAAAGGGGATATTATGGCTACACACAATCGATCTTTTGAATCTTATACACTATTAAGTTTAAATCCTGAAAACACCCATCCTACTCCACCTCAATCGCCCGCTAAAAAAGGAAATTCACGCCAAAGATGGTTCAGTTGGAACACTCTATTTAAAGGAACAGCCATTATCCTATTAGCAGGTGGGGCCATTGCGGTTGGCTTTGGGATAGCTAGCGCGCTCTGGCCGGTTTCAATACCGGTGGCTATTTTTGTAGCACTGGCCGCCACTAGCGTTTGGCTAATTGCTTCTTATAAAACCATTTATAATACCATGGCCAAATGGGGTAGTGCCTTAGCCGGTGATGATACGCAACTTGATAAAGCTGAAACTTTGTTAAAAGATATTAATAAGCTAAATAAAAAAGTAAACAAAGAGCTAGTTGCGCTTAACGAGCAAGAGCAAAAAAATGCTAGATTTCTTGAGCTCAATCAAGAACTTGCTAAACATGATGAGCAAACAGCAGCCCAATTAGCTAAGTTGTATCTAGAAAGTGCTAAACAACAAAATCGTAAATACCGTGATTTTCATAAAATAGTAAAATTCATCCGTCAAGTTGACCCCAAACTGGCCAACAAATTACAAGGTATTTATAGTCACGATAATTCGCTGCGCAAACAGGAAACTTTTGTTAAAGCTCAACACTGCTATCAAATTTTGGCCCATAAAAATAAGCATTTAGCAAAACAAATGGCGGAGTTATATATCGATCATCAACAGCAAGAAAATGAAATTAACCATCAATTTCAAAAACTGCGAGCAAAAATACATAAGCACCATCCCAAGCTTGCCGATAAGTTAACCAAACTCACTCAAGAAACTGACCTTGAAAACGGCAAATATCAAACGCCTGCCAAAGGTTATTTTAAAGCCTTCCCTTGCCAAGTAAAACGCACGTGGACCCATTCACTCCTTAAAGAAATAAAAACTAAGCAAGCCACAGCGGAAAAATTGCTAAAAAATGTAGAGGTTTACGATGAAATCAACCAAAAACGGCAAAATAAATACCAAGTTGAATTAACGATGAGTCGTGAAACCGTTAATGGCTTTTATCCACAACTACGCACTCTCACTAACCTTTATCAAGATTTTAAAAGTAAACTTAAGGATTTTACCCATCCAATCAAGGAGTCGCTTAATCATTTTACCAAAACCATTAAATCACATTCGCCATTTAAAACACGATCTACCCAAAAACGGCTTACTCAACAGCCTACGCTTAGCAAGCAAGTCGTGCAACGAGAAGCAACTAATCCTGAGATAGAATTAGATCCGACAGTAAGCCATGCTGAAACACTGATTAACCACGGTCTATTTGCAACGGCTAATGAACCGGGCGAAGCCGGTCAAGGACAAGAAAAATTGGCTAAAAACATTTCTTTAGATGCTGTCTCCAAAATGGCCGTTAGTAGTTAATCATCCCAACTTGAAATTAGTTGCTACCCAGCGCATTATTGTAAGCTGGGTAGCAACTAAATTTTTGAAGTAATATCATTTACCTTAAAGTAAGTACCTATGCCTAAGTTATCTGACTTATAAGACTAGTGGCCTGCTGCTCAGGTCTCCCTAGCGCTGGCAAGGGAAGATAAATGAAAAGTAAAAAACTTAAACAGATTTAAGTTAATTGATAATCTAACAGTAAGAAAGAGCCTATGCAATACGACGTTATCATTATTGGAGCAGGCCCTGCAGGGCTTTCAACTGCAATCCGTCTTAAACAACTGCAACCAGCCATCAATATTTGTGTCTTAGAGAAAGGGGCGGAAGTCGGGGCACATATTTTATCGGGCGCAGTCATTGAAACCCATGCTTTAGATGAACTGCTTCCGGATTGGCAGACAAAAGACAATCCGCTAAATACCCCCGCCAAACAAGATACGTTTTTATGGCTTACGCAAAATCGGGCTCTTACTCTGCCTACTCCACGCTATATGCGCAATAAGGGTAATTATATTATTAGCCTTGGTGTATTTTGCCGCTACTTAGCAAAACAGGCAGAGCACTTAGGTGTGGAAATCTATCCAGGCTTTGCTGCCAGCCGGGTTTTATATAACGAAGCGGGGGAAATGATAGGGGTTGCAACCGGTGAGCTAGGCATAGACAAACACGGGTGTCCCAAAGAAAATTATCAACCGGGGATGGAACTTTTTGCTAAATATACGGTATTAGCCGAAGGCTGCCGTGGCTCAATGACTAAACAAATTATTAAACAATTTAATTTAGATCTAAACAGCTCACCCCAAACCTATGGCCTTGGCCTTAAGGAAATCTGGAAAATTGACTCGGCTAAACATAGCTTAGGTCAAGTAGTCCATACCATAGGTTGGCCCCTAGATAACCAAACCTATGGCGGCTCTTTTATTTATCATTTGCCGGATAACACCCTTGCCATCGGTTTCGTGGTAGGACTCGATTATCAGAATCCCTATTTAAGTCCCTTTGAAGAGTTTCAGCGCTTTAAAACCCATCCTACTATGCGTAAATTATTAGAAGGTGGCCAACGCATAAGCTATGGGGCTCGTACCATAAGTGAAGGCGGTTTACAATCCTTGCCAAAGCTTAGCTTCCCTGGTGGATTATTGGTTGGCGATAGCGCGGGCTTTTTAAACGTACCCAAGATTAAGGGTATCCACACTGCCATGAAATCGGGAATGTTAGCCGCTGAAACCATTGCCGAAACCTTAGCAACAGGACAAGCCGAGCTAATGCTTTATCAACAGAAACTCGAACTATCCTGGTTATGGCAGGAACTTAAACAAGTCCGTAATATCCGCCCGGCTTTTCGCTGGGGTTTAGGCTTAGGTTTAGCCTATGCGGCCTTAGACAGCTATCTTCTGCGTGGCAAAGCGCCTTGGACGTTAGCCAATCATGCCGATCATTTGCAACTAAAAAAAGCCCCTGACGTTAACCCCATTGAATACCCTAAGCCCGATCAGCAAATTAGCTTCGATAGACTTTCTTCGGTTTATTTATCCAACACTTATCATGAAGAAAATCAGCCTTGCCATTTACAATTGCAAGATAACAACGTGCCCATTGAGGTTAATTTAAAAGATTATGCGGCGCCAGAAACACGTTACTGTCCGGCCCAAGTTTACGAGATAGTGGAACAAGATGGTAAACCCAGTCTACAAATCAATGCGGCTAATTGCGTTCATTGCAAGGCCTGTGATATTAAGGATCCTACCCAGAATATTAACTGGGTACCACCCGAGGGAGGCGGCGGCCCAAATTATGCAGAGATGTAAAACGTTCCTTTTATTGACGGATAAGTTAATCCGGTTTTGTTAGACATGTCCGCTAAATCATAGCAAGATCGGTATCCTAATATTTACTATTAGCTGATAGAACACCTTATACCATTTATATTAAATAATCTTCCCTTGCCAGGACATAGGGGTATAAGCCAACCTTGTTTTTCAAGGATGAAAAACTATAGAGCGTACAAGGAGG
>JAQSXL010000144.1 GCA_029256685.1 Gammaproteobacteria bacterium
ATTAGCGGCCAATCTCGCTACAAAAATGGGTTCAAAATGCTCATGTACTCAATTGTACACTGCGCTTTTTCACAAATTTTTGTAGCGACCTTGTCTCACTACTGAGGGTTTGGAAAGAACTCTATTAAAATTTAGGCTTGATACCGGATGATTTTGCAAAAATTATCGAGTTACTCGATAGAGTCGTTTGCTTTTATCAAATAGTAATTGACCTGGCTCGTTTTTTTAGCCTTTAAAATTTCCCAAGTTTGCGGAATAGGTAAGGGAGTTAAGGTTGCTTCCGTCTCAAGGTAAATCAGGGCTTGTTTAGCTAAATAATGATGATGGATTAACCATTGACAGGCTTGATTAATTAAATTTTTATGAAAGGGCGGATCTAAAAAAACAAGGTCGAAGGGTTTTTCCGGTAAAGAGGATGACTCCGGTATGGCAGCCTGATAAATAGTCACATTTTGGGCATTTAATAGAGTTTGATTCGCTTTTAGCTGCTGAATAACCGCTCGGTCATTATCTATCATTAAAACTTTCGCAGCTCCGCGGGAGGCCGCTTCAAATCCCAGGGCGCCACTGCCAGCGAAAAGATCAAGGCAATGAGCGCCGTTAATGTGAGGGCTAAGCCAATTAAATAGGGTTTCACGCACTCTATCTGCGGTAGGGCGTAACCCAGGAACGTCGGGGAAGGGTAATTTTCTACCGCGCCAACGTCCACCAATAATCCGTACTTTATTGCTGATCATGATGACCCAAACTAACGGTAATTAATTGATCGGGCTGAATGTGTTGCTGCCATGCTTTATGTACGTCCGGTAAATCAAGCTTTTCCATACCTATTTTATAGTTATCATAGAAATTTAATGGCAATTGATAAGCGGCAATTTTAAGCAAAGCCATGGCAATAGCCGAATTACCGGCTAATTGTAAAGGAAGATTCCCTATCAAAAATTGCTTGGCCAGGGCTAATTGTTTAGCCTCGGGTCCATGGAGGCTGTAATTTTGTAGTAATTTCTGAGTGGCTTTTGTCGCTGCCTTGGCTTGTTCACTACGCGTGGCCAAGGTAATGGTAAAACTATTGCTATAAAGCAATGGGCTAAGCTGGCTGTAAGCACCATAGGTAAGACCACGTTTCTTACGGATCTCTTGAAATAACATCGAGGATAATCCACGCCCGCCAAAAATGTAATTACCAACCGTGAGTGGAATAAAGTCTGGACTCGTATAATCTATTCCTGTTTGTCCCATCATAATGTGGGTTTGCTCCGCAGGAAACTTAATTTCTTTAAGCTGCGTTTGCACCTTAGGTACTTTTGCAGTTATAGCCGGTGCTTTAGTTCCCTTAGGCAGGCTGTTGCTAATTTGTTCGGCCAAGGCTTTAGCTTGCGCTAAGGTTTGGTCGCCCACCATCACAATGAGCGCATTTTGGGCAACATAATATTGTTTATAAAATTGCCTGACCGCTTGATGGGAAAGTTTAGCAACGGTTGCGGGCCTGCCTACTTCGGGATTGGCATAAGGATGGTTTTGATATAATAGTTGATCAAAGGTTTGCTTTGCCATCACGTTGGGTTGTTGTTGCTGATATTTTAATAATGCTAGTAAGTTGTCCCGCTCGCGCTTGACTTCGGATTCAGCAAAGCTAGGTTGTTGTAAAACCTCAATAAGGTTAGTGACGGCGGGATTTAAATAAGCCGGGTTTGTTAAAGTGCGTAAGCTAATGATGGTTAAATCTTTGCTAACATCGGTATTAAATTGAGCCCCTACCATGGCAAACTGCTCGGCGATAGCATCGGCAGAGTGTTTCTTAGTGCCACTGGCTAAACTATTCGTGGTTAAAGCTGCAATGCCAAGCTGCTTACCGTCACGACTGGAGCCGGCATAAAAACCGATCAGCACGTCTAGCATGGGAAGTTCGGGTGCCGGAACAAAATAGACGGGAATTCCCTTTTGGGTTTGCCAATGTTGAATATCCAAGAAAGGTTTATCAACCGCTAAGCCCTGTGCGCTAAGCAGTAAACCAACTGCGCTTAAGAGTAATTTAATTAATCTATTCATGCGTTTCTCCCTTATCTTGGGTTGGCAGTAATTCAGCCGTGGTCAAGCTATTTGAAATCAAATATTGCTTAGCAACCTGTTGCACCTGTTTAGCCGTTACCGCTTGAATTTTTTCTACGTAATCATCTGCAAGTTGCCAAGGCAAGCCAATACTCGCTAAGTTACCTAAAAAAGAGGCCTGGGTGGCAAGATCATCTTGTGAATAGGTATAGCTTGCGGTTAATAAGGTTTTGAGCTTAGTCAATTCTTGTTCAGAAAGAAGGTCGTTTTGCAAGGCCTTTACCTCCTCTAGCAGGCCTATCTTTATCTCTTTTAAACTATGATGACTGGCTGGCGTTGCACTTAAAATAAATAAGCCGCTAAAGAGTTGATAGGGATCATATTCAGCATTGGCTTGCACAGCTAACTGTTTACCTCGTACCAAATTTTTAGCCAAACGAGTACTTTGGTCACTATCAAGGGCTGCGGCAAGAACGGTTAGCGCATAGGGTTGCCAAGCTTCGGTAGTTGAACCCAAAGTAGGCACATTATAGCCTAATAATAAATAGGGGAGTTTCGCCTGGCGCTTAACCGTAACCGAGCGTTGACCTAAGGCCGGTGGTTCGGGTTGTTTTTTTAATTTTGGAACGGTTTTGGCAGGTATATTGCCAAAATATTGCTCGGCTAGCTGGTAAACTTGCTCAGATTGTACGTCGCCTGCTACCACAATGATAGCGTTATTCGGCGCATACCAGGTATGATACCAGGCCCTAAGATCCTCCACCGTCATTTCTTGTAAATCACTCATCCAGCCAATGGGTAGATGGTGATAAGGTGCGGCTAGATGAGCGGCCGCAAATAATCTTTCCTGGGTGACTGCTTGTGGATTATCGTCGGTACGGAGTCTGCGTTCTTCCATTACCACTTGAATTTCTTTCGCAAAATCTTCACTCGTTAGTTTTAAGTTTTGCATCCTATCGGCCTCAAGCTTAAAACTAATGGGTAGCTTATCGGCGGCAAGTTGTTCATAATAATGCGTATTATCAAAGCTAGTAATGGCGTTAAGTACACCGCCGTTTTCTGCAATGGTTTTATTAAATTCATCGCCAGAAATAGCAGGCGTTCCCTTAAACATCATGTGTTCAAGTGCGTGAGAAATGCCCGTGATACCGGCTGTCTCATAAGCCGAACCTACTTTGTACCAAATTTGGGAGACCACGATGGGTGAGCGATGATTTTCTCTAACTAAAAGTTTTAAACCATTGTTTAAGGTATATTCGCGCGTGGGTGTAGCAGCATGACTTGGTATTAACCATATTAATGTGCATAAAATTATAATAAAATGACGCATTATGAGCTCCTTCCATAGCTTAGGCTGTTAGAATAGGTTTTAGAAAGGTAAGCGTCAACTCTAAGTATTAGGTTAAATTAAAAAAGTAGTGGATCTTTATGTTAAATTTTCTTAAGCGTAATAAATCAGACTCCAATAATAGCGAGCCAGCTCCTCAAGTAGAGCCAACCGCCAAGCCGGGCTTATTCGGCAAGCTCAAAACGAGTTTACAGCGTACTCGCAGCCAATTAGGCGAAGGCATGGCCCGCTTATTTTTAGGGAAAAAAACCATTGATGCTGCGTTATTAGAGGAGATAGAAACGCATTTATTATTGGCCGACATAGGAATGGATACCACTCAGGCGGTCATTAATGATCTCACTGCCCGTGTCAACCGTAAGCAGCTTAATGATCCGGCCAGCCTGTTTGCGGCCTTGCAAGACAATTTAAAGCAACTCTTAGAACCCGTTAGCAAGCCCTTGCACATTGATTCATCTCAAAAACCGTTTGTTATTTTGCTAGTGGGCGTCAATGGAGCGGGTAAAACCACGACCATTGGTAAGTTAGCCGGGCAGTTTCAACAAACCGGCAAAAAAGTCATGCTAGCAGCCGGGGACACCTTTAGAGCAGCGGCCGTTGAGCAGTTACAAGCCTGGGGCGAGCGTAATCAAATTCCAGTTATCGCCCAGCATACCGGTGCCGATAGCGCCTCGGTGATTTATGATGCCTTGGCTGCGGCTAAAGCGCGGCAAATAGACGTTTTAATGGCCGATACCGCGGGCAGATTACATACCCAAGAAAATTTAATGACCGAGTTGAAAAAAGTTAAGCGCGTGATGGGCAAGCTTGATGAAACAGCTCCCCATGAGGTTTTATTAATATTAGATGCCAGCATAGGTCAAAATGCACTCATACAAGCCAAGCAGTTTCACGAAGCCGTCGGGGTAACTGGCATTGCCATCACTAAGTTAGATGGCACCGCCAAGGGTGGCATTGTGTTCACCATTGCCAATCAATTGCAATTACCCATTCGTTACATTGGCGCAGGGGAAGGCATTGACGATCTACGTGAATTCAATGCCGAGGAATTTGTCAAAGCCTTGTTTGAAGCTTGATGTTTAAGTTTTTTGTAGATTATATAGGTTTTACAGCACTTGCCCCAAAAATTTGCCTTACCTCATAACGCTTAAAGGCTGTTGCTGGCAATATTGCAATTTTTAACTATAATCATGATTAAACTAGTATTTAACTTGAGACAAATGGTAAATATGAAATCTAAAATTTTAGGGTTTTTATTGATTTTAATAGCCAATAATGGTTTTGCGGCCGACTCAACTAATATAGAGCCGCCTAAGAATCTACAGATTGTGCCTCCGAAAATTGAAGTCAGTAGTACTACAGGCGAGTGTTTTCACTCTGAAGGAAAATTTCCTGCTACACCATCATATCGAGCTAATTTGATTTGCAAAAACTATGGTAAGGATTATGTTATGGTTAGCTTTAAACAAACCGCTTATCAATGGTTTTCTATTGAGTGCTGCAAGGTTAATATTGTCTATTAAACCTAGCCTAATTAAATTAGCAGGGCCCAAGTTGTTGCGCTAGCTTGGCCTTTTTCTCTTCTTTTATTAGAGTTCTTTCCAAACCCACATTAGCGGCCAATCTCGCTACAAAAATGGGTTCAAAATGCTCATGTACTCAATTGTACACTGCGCTTTTTCAC
>JAQSXL010000145.1 GCA_029256685.1 Gammaproteobacteria bacterium
TCGTAAAATTTTAGAAAATGAAAAGCAATTATTGCAGTTACAAGAAAGAGCCATTAAACGTTTGGAAAGCCTAAATAACAAACAATTGGTTTCCGATGCAGAGGTAGATGCCGCGAAGGCCAGTAAAATTAAGCAAGAGCTCAATATTACCCAACGGCAATTGCTTATTGATAGTTATACTAAACAATTAGCTAGGTTAAAAACTGAGTTGCATCGTTATGAGTTAGCCCAACAACAACTCTCTGAAGAATTGGCTAACTGTCAAGTTGTGTCACCTTATGCAGGACGGGTAGAAAAACTATATGCCACCGATGGGGAGTATTTAAATGCCGGTGATCCCATATTAACCGCGTATAACTTGACCGATATTAAAGTTAAAGCCGCTATTTCGGCGACCGATGTACCCACATTACGCCAAACCCTAACTAAAAAATTACCCTTAAAAGCGCTGAGTATGGTAGATGAACAGCTATTTAATTTAGATTTAGAAAAGTTAAGCCGAGGCGATATGCCTAGTGGCATTTTTAAATTCACGCATGGCGCAGAACAGTTTTCTTTGGGACAACATGTGGAACTCTGTTTGAGTTTACCCCCGGTAAAAGCCTTTGCAGTTCCTCAAACCGCAATTTATGAACACCAGCGCATTTACCTGGTAAAGGATGGTCATGCCAAGGCCATTACGATTAAACCCATAGGGCATATTTACAATCTAAAAAATCCCGAACGGGCGCAAGTATTAGTGCAAAGCAACTTATTAGAAGACGGGGATATTTTAATTACCTCGCATTTGGATAACATTTATACCGGCCTTGAAGTCGAATCAGCGTTAAAATAACTTAACCTAAGTTCCGCTTGTTTGCGGTTGGCTATTCATTAAGGTACAATAGAATTATTGCTAGTAAGTAGGCAATTAACTTACATTTTATATTCCAGCTACTCGGGTTAATCTAGTTTAGATAATTATCTAAGTCTTATGATCTTAAGGAGGCGCTGGTCATGAATTTTAGCGATCTGATTGATAATTTTAAAGATACTCACCCCGTTATATTCTCTTTATTGATAGTTGTATTAGTTATAACTCTAGCAAGCTTATTGCAAGTTATAATGAGCTATGTAATTGCAAAATTTAGTCGAAAATATAACTCCAAAGTTCTGCCCGCCTTAACTAAACGTTTTAGAGTGCCTGTTTTATTATTATCCATTATTTTTGGTATGTCTTTAGCCACGCCGTTGATTCGGTTTCCAGCCAGCACACAGGGTTTTATTGAACGCATATTCTCAATAGCGGGTATAGTGGCAGTGACCTGGTTGCTCGTTAATTTTGTTGATATTGCCCGTACGCTTATTTTAATGAGATATGATCTTAAGGCATCCGATAATTTTAAGGCCCGTAAGGTTTATACCGAACTTAAAGTCATTAGTAGAATCATTAATGCTTTTATTATGATTTTAGCTTTTGCCGCTATTTTAATGACCTTTGACCGAATTAGAGAGGTTGGTTATAGCATTTTGGCCTCTGCGGGAGTAGGTGCTGCCATTATAGGTTTTGCCGCTCAGAAAAGTTTAGCAACCATACTGGCTGGCCTACAAGTCGCCATGACTCAACCCATTCGTATCGACGATGTAGTCATTGTTGAAAATGAGTGGGGCATTGTGGAAGAAATTACCCTTAACTACGTGGTCCTGCGCATATGGGATAAAAGACGTTTGATTATCCCCATTACCTATTTTTTAGAGAAGCCCTTTCAGAATTGGTCACGTCAGAGTACCGATCTAGTCGGGATAGTTTTTATTTATACCGATTATTATGTGCCGGTGGATGAGCTTCGTAGCGAATTGACCAAAATATTAGCAGATAATCCCAAGTGGGATCGCCAAGCTAATGTGTTACAAATTACCGATGCTAAACCTGATGTAGTAGAATTGAGGATATTGGTAAGTGCTAGTAATGCAGCTAAGCTATGGGATTTACGTTGTGAGGTCAGAGAGCAACTCATTAACTATATTCGGCAAAACTATCCGGAAAGCTTACCCCGTACGCGGGTTAGTTTACTGGAAAAAAAATCCGCTACTGATATCCCTGTTGTGAAAGAGGAGCTTAGCCATGAGTAAAAAAGTCAGACCTTTATTAAATTTTAAGCAGCTGTTTTATTTATCTGTGTGTGGATTTGGCATCCAATTTGCGAGTTCATTACAAATGACTAATACCAGTAGCTTGTTTAAATTTTTAGGTGCCGAAAGTGGTGAAATTGGTTACCTTTGGCTAGCCGCGCCTATTGCCGGTCTTATTATTCAGCCAGTCGTGGGTCAATTTAGCGACTCAACGATGACCCGTTTTGGTAAACGGATTCCTTATATCTTTGTTTGGGTTTTATTATCAAGCTTAGCTTTATTCTTGCTCCCTTTTTCTAAAGTATTATGGTTAGCTGCGATGGTAGTACTCATATTAAGTTGCAGCATCAATGGTTGCACCGAAGCTTTACGAGCACTCATAGGCGATATAGCGCCTAATGAACAAAAGGCCACGGCATTTGCTTGGCAAACGGTATTCAGTGGGGTAGGCGCAGCTATTGCCGCTTTATTACCCTGGGCGCTGGCGCATATGCATCTATTTCCTAAAGCCAATGAGTCGACCGAGAAAGTTCCCATGGTGTTACAAGTCTCTTTACTAATAGGGGGCATCCTATTATTAGTCTCTATGTTAATTATGGTAAGGAATATCCAAGAAAAGGCTTTTGTAAAATCTCATCTTTTATATGATTTACAGATCATGCGTCATCGCAGCCATGCAGAAAAAATTTATGGGGCCTTTCGCGAATTATTCAAAAATATTAAGCGTATGCCAAAAGTCATAAAAGATTTTTCCATCGTGCAGGTTTTCACCTGGACCGGCATGTTTTGCATATGGTTATATTTTGGGATTGGCTTAGCACAGCATGCTTTTGGTTTGCCTGCGGGGGCTGAGATTTCTGCTAATCCGGTGTATCAACGGTTACTAGAAAAAGGCACGATTGAGGCAGGGATTTGTTTTGGTATTTACCAGTTTGTTAGCGTACTTTATGCGTTTGTTTTACCAAAACTTGCAGAGTTAACTACGCCCAGAGTTGTTCACGCCTTATCCTTAATAGCCGGTGCGTTAAGTTTAATAGCTATTATTTTTACTAAATACCTAGTCTTGATCTATGTGGCTATGATAGGCGTGGGTATTATGTGGGGTAGCATTATGACCATGCCATATGCCATTATTTCTGCGGAGTTACCCCGTTCTAAAATGGGGGTTTATTTAGGTATTTTTAATATTACGATTACTTTACCTCAAATTTTGGGTGGGTTATTTATGGGCGCAGTGACTGAAAAAATATTTCACGGCCATGCAATGTATTCTGTGGTGTTAGGTGGGATACTTATCCTTATTAGCGGACTCATCATGTTATATCAAGAGCGTTTAGTTGATATAGCAGGTGTATTCAAAAAAAAAATAGCGGTCTTACAGCCTAACAAAGCGTAATGGTTAAATTAAATAAGCCATTTTTAACCATTCGAACTAAGCACACCGCTAAGCTTAGCGGTGTGTAACCTCTTTAGGCTGCTGTTATCTTAATGTTATCTAAGCTAATTACTTTGGCAGGGGAAATCACCGTGTATCATGACTTCAAATATCCAGGGCACGGATTATATAGTATTGGGAAAGTATCCTAATTTGACGAATGATGCGTTATGAACAATAATTAGAAACAAATTTTAATAGTATTTAATCAATGTTGAGGGCGATATGTCTATTGCAACTGATATAAAAAGTAGCGAACCTGAAATGGCAATTCCGCAATCGCTTGTTTTTAGCGATGCTGCGGCTCGTAAAGTAAAAGAGCTTATTGAAGAAGAAGGCAACTATAACCTGATGTTGCGAGTTTATATTACCGGTGGTGGCTGTTCGGGTTTTCAATATGGATTTTCTTTTGAAGAAAAAAGCAATGCCGATGATTTTATTATTGAAAAGCAAGTAGCTGATGAAAATAACCATCATGAAGCTGGCACTAGCGCTCACGCGGTAAAGCTGCTAGTTGATCCCATGAGCTTCCAATACTTAGTAGGCGCAGAAATTGATTATCAGGAAGACATCAATGGTGCTCAATTTGTTATTCGCAATCCCAATGCTCAAACAACGTGTGGTTGCGGTTCATCCTTTAATATTTAACTTGCTAGCTAAATTTTGCAAAATAATCTGTTGCAGATTCAACCGGTCATTGCAACAGTTTCCTGAAGTTTATCAGCGGGTGTTTTAAATGCCAAAGTTTTTCTGGGTCGTTGATTTAATTGTAATGCAACTGCATCTAAATCATCTTGGGAATAAAGGGATAAATCAGTTTTCTTTGGAAAATATTGCCTTAATAGTCGATTAGTATTTTCATTGGTGCCTCTTTGCCAGGGACTACGGGGATCACAAAAATAAATTTGTAAGTGAGTCGCTAAGGTTAACTGTTTGTGATAAGCAAGCTCCATTCCGTGATCCCAGGTGAGGGATAGCCGAAGGGCTTCAGGTAGCGTGTTGATTTTATCGCGTAATGCACCGACTACACTCGTAGTATCTTTACCTTTTACTTTAACTAATTGTGTAAAACGTGAATGTCTTTCGACCAAAGTAGCAATATGCGTATTTTTACTCCCTGAAATTAAATCGCCCTCCCAATGACCGGGTATTGCCCGCTCCTCAATTTCTGCAGGCCGCTCTCTAATAGATATGCCATCAATAATTTGTCCTCGAGGAGAACGGTCTATTTTAGCATTTTTTGGCCTGCGCATTAAGCGCTTTGACCTTAGATGCTCTGTTAATGTCTTTTTCAATACACCGCGGGCTTGGATGAAAAGGCTTTTATAAATCGTTTCATGGGAAATCCACATGCTGGTGTCCGTTGGGTACATTTGCTTTAGCCATCCTGAAATTTGCTCAGGCGACCATTTTATATTTATTTTTTCTGTCACCATACTTTTTAAGGCACTGTTTTTTTCAAGACGACATAACTTAGGGCGGCGGGCATATTCCCAAGCTTGTTTATCTGCTTGTTGGGC
>JAQSXL010000146.1 GCA_029256685.1 Gammaproteobacteria bacterium
AATGTCAAAGCCCCGAATCTCCCCATGGTTATCCATATAGACAAAGGGTGGGTAGGTGGCTTCCGTGGCAAATTTTATCAGGCGGGCTTGAGCGGCTTGCATAAAAAACAATCCCATAAAACTAACACAGCAAAGCCTTAAAATTTTAGTAAGCATCTTAGGATCTCACAGAGGCTAGAAATTGTTTAAAACGTTCCGTTTTAGGTTGCGCGAATAATTCTTGAGCTAAACCAAACTCGATTATTTTACCTTTTTCTAAAAACATCACATGGCTTGCGACTTCGCGGGCAAAGCTAATTTCGTGAGTGGCAACTAACATGGTCATGCCACCTTGCTGAGCGAGTTGTTGCATAACTCGCAATACTTCTCCTACCATTTCAGGATCGAGGGCCGAGGTAGGTTCATCAAACAGCATGACTTTAGGATGCATCATTAAGGCTCTTGCTATTGCGGCCCGCTGTTGTTGACCACCTGAAAGTTGACTGGGATAGTGATCTTTCTTATTGGCAATCCCCACTTTTTCTAGAAGTCGCTGTGCTTCGGCGATAGCTTCGGCCTTGGGTTTTTTTAGCACATGGATAGGCGCTTCAATCAAGTTCTGTAGCACCGTCATATGTGCCCATAAATTAAACTGCTGAAAAACCATGCCAACGTCTTGTCTTAATTGGGTAATGAGTTTAGGTTTAGGTGTAATGGAACGGCCCTGTAAATCACTGGAAAAATGTAATAGATGTTCACCTAACTGCAATTGGCCATTATTAGGCACTTCTAGCAAATTAATACAGCGCAATAAGGTACTTTTACCGGAACCACTGCTGCCTAATAAAGCAATGACATTGCCTTTTTGGGCAGTGAAATTGATACCCTGCAAAACATGATTTTGTCCGAAGGATTTATGTAAATCTTTTAAGGTAAGTATAGGGTTGCTCATGGGCTTCCAAATGCTGAGTTAAGGTGCATATTTAAGCATGTTGCTAAGGCCATTACAACCACTTTGGAGGGTGATTAACAAGCTAAATAGCTTATGTTTTAAAGGATGGTTAAGCTGATAAAAATAGGGTTAACATTGCCGTAATAATTATTCACTGTTAACATTCAAGCTTTTCTTTATAAGCCATCCTAATTTTATGAGTAAAAAGTTATTTAAAGCCACTTCATCCGTGTCTTCCATGACATTTTTGTCAAGAGTACTAGGCATGGTCCGGGATATCTTAGCCGCCCAAATCTATGGGGTCAACGCTCAGGTTGATGCCTTTTATGTGGCTTTTAGAATTCCTAACTTTATGCGTAATTTATTCGCCGAGGGCAGTTTTTCACAGGCTTTTGTGCCGGTATTGGCAGATTATAAGACCAAGAAATCGGAAGCTCAAACCCGCCATTTTGTAAGCTATATAGCAGGCGCTTTAGGTAGTGTATTATTCCTGATCACGCTATTAGGGATGTTAGGTGCGCCGTGGTTAATTAAGCTCTTTGCGCCAGGCTATTCTGCTAATCCTACCCAGTTTCAGAATGCCGTAGTCATGCTGCGCACTACTTTTCCCTATTTAATGTTAATTTCATTAACGGCCTTAGCCAGCGCCGTTTTAAATACCTATAATCGATTTGCTCCAGCGGCTTTTACGCCGGTTTTATTGAATCTATGTTTGATCGCTGCTGCATTATGGTTATCGCATTATTTTGCAGTTCCGGTTGAGGCGCAAGCTTGGGGAGTATTAATAGCTGGTTTTATTCAACTAGGGTTTTTACTGCCGTTTTTACGAAAAATTGGTTTTTTAGTACGCCCCCGGCTTAATTGGCGCGATCCCGGAGTAAAACGCGTTTTAAAAGTTATGTTGCCTGCTTTGTTTGGAGCCTCGATAGGACAACTCAGTTTGTTAATTAACACCATTTTTGCCTCATTTTTGCAAACAGGCAGTATTGCCTGGCTTTATAATGCCGAGCGTTTAGCTTATTTTCCTTTAGGGGTCTTTGGGGTTGCATTAAGTACCGTGGTATTGCCACACTTATCGGCCAAGCACGCCGAGAAATCTCCACTAGAATTTGCCAATACTTTAGATTGGGGGATCCGCTGTAACTTGTTGATTGGAGTGCCTGCCGCTATATCCATGTTCATTTTAGCGGGTCCCTTAGTCAGCAGTTTATTTTACTATGGAAAATTTACCGAATATGACGTCACAATGACCAGTAAAACGGTGATGGCCTATTCCTTGGGATTACTTTCTTTTATGTTAGTCAAGGTATTGTCCTCGGCCCTCTACGCCCAGCAAAAAGTAAAGATTGCGGTCAAAATTGGGATCATTGCCATTGTTTGTAATATAGTACTCAATGGATTATTGGTAATCTTTCTTGCGCATGTTGGTTTAGCTTTGGCCGCTTCCATAGCTTCCTGGATCAACACCCTGTTGTTATTAGGGGTGTTGGCTAAACAAAATATCTATAAATTACAACGTGGCTGGGGTCTGTTCTGTCTGCGCCTTTTTATTGCCAATACTATTCTTGGCTTAGCATTATGGTGGTTGGCAGCTGATTTACGTCACTGGTTTGATTGGAATTGGCAGCATAGAATAGTACAACTAGCTTTTATGATGTTAGCAGGGATCTTGGTTTATTGCGCAAGTTTATGGTTAAGTGGCATGCGAAGTAGGGATCTACAGCTTAAAGCCGCGGTATAATAAGCTTTATTTTTGAATAAGCCGGTTCTGTGCCAGGTAAATTAATGAGAAACATAAGGTACCGAAGCCTAGCTTTTTGAACCTTCAAACTTAGCTAAGCTTTAGGTTAATTCATATCTATTGCGTTCATAAAGACTTCAGAGAGTTAAGTTAAAAACCCATTTCAGCTGTTTACCGACTGAACTCAACACAACCAAAAAATAACTAGCCTTAAGCTAATTTTATTGTGCACAGATTCATTCAGCACTAAAATTTAAAGACCTTTTTTACTTTTCAATCGCAAAATAACAAGTGGATAGCTCAAATGAATAGAACCGATATGATTAAAATTTTTCTATTAGCTTTAATAGGAGGCTGGATAGGGGCGCTTTATTTAGTATTAACGCGCCATCGTTACGCTTTATATATTCCTGCAAATTCAATGCAGTGTAGCAATCGCTTTTCATCTTCCAATCTATTTTTTCCTAACGAAAGGCGCTCCATTTTAAATCAATATCCAGATATCGAAAATCAAAAGAGCTATCCCAAGGAAGTAAAAAATAAATTACTGGACGTACTTAAACAAAAAATTCAAGTTGGCTCAAATATCTTTGTGACAAATAGCAAAAAACAACAGCTTATAGAGTGGATTAATTTAACCCTTGATACTAGTAGCTTTGCACAATATGTAATAACGCATGCCTTACAAGACGCTGATTTTAGTCTAGCCGCAAACAAAGCACCGGATTCTATAAATATCGCGGGCTATACCATTGATAAAGATACCATTTATCTTGACAAACAACATATGGATAAAGTATTGGCACGACGTGTTATTGCAGAAGAATTTATTCATCGCTTTTATGCTAGAAAATATTTTGCTAACAATCCTAAATTAGCCATACAAAACGCTAATTTTGAAACGCCGGCAGCCGAAGATGCTTTTATTAAAAAGCTGCAACCCGACCCCATTAAGCGTTCTCCTTTTCCCTTTAATAACGAAGCAGAATTTAAACGGGTTGACGAGTATGTTAAAAAAGGTGAAGCACGCATAGAGGCCTTAATTGCTATTGCAGAATTACCCCTTGCAAACTTAAGCGCAGAACAACAGAAGCTAAAGCAAGCCGCCGAATATTATCAACCCCAACTACGAACAACACTAAAATATAGACCTGTTAAAATAGGTGAGCGTATATTTTCTAACGACGCTGCTTATCCAATTTATGCCACCTTCATTAATAAAAAATTTGTCTCGGGCTATTTTGCCGCTAATCTTGCAGAGCCGCGAAATAGAATAATAGCCCTTATGAATGACTATAGGTGGGAGAAACTATACTTTTCATATCTTTATAAAGAAGGCGTTACGCAGGTATTGATGGAAAAACATGCCAAATATTGCAGCCAAGACCAAGAATTTATCAAGGTTTATTTTCCTGAGCTTTATGCTTACACCCTTAAACAACTTAAAGCATTCACAGAGAAATGCTACCCTTTTAACGATACCGTTGAGGACACAAAATCAATGAGGTATGCGTGTTAAACTGGTTCTAAATGATTAAAACTTAGGCAAAATAAGTGCTTTTCATCAGGCTCAAGGCGTAGGACTTGTAAGCAGCGCAGCAAGTCCTACGAGCTGTATCCCATTTCACAGATACTTTAATCAGCCGCCTGAATCGTCTTCATAGATATATAAGCTACTCCTGTGAGCTTGCCAAACTCGGAAAAACCAATTAAATCAAAAAGTTTCCAGGTATGTTAACACGGATAGAGCTAAGGTAGCGTATCGCTGCCCGCGGCTATGCTAGGGTAATGGGGTGACTTATGCGTTAACTTGAAAACTTTAGGTGAGATACTTAACGGTCTTGAATTTATTGCTGCTTAGCCGTTTTTTTATGTTATTATAGCGGGCAAAAAGATACGCAAATTTGTTGGGGAATGTTTTAATGGCAACTAATGAAAATCTAAATCACGACCTTGATCCGGTAGAAACTCAAGAATGGCTTGATGCACTAGGTTCGGTCGTTAGGCAAGAAGGTAAAGAACGCGGCGAATATCTTATTCAACAGCTGTTGGGCGTGTTACATATGAATGTAGCTCTTACTGGGCGTAACACCGCTTACAAAAATACCATCAATAGTGATGATGAAGCCGAGCATCCCGGTGATCCCGAATTAGAAGAGCGGATTATAGCCTTACTACGTTGGAACGCCGTTGCCATGGTATTACGAGCCGGGAAACATGCACCCGAATTGGGGGGGCATATTGCAAGCTATGCTTCTTCGGCCTATCTTTATGAAGTAGGTTTCAATCACTTTTTTCATGCCGCCACGGATAAACACGGTGGTGATTTAATTTTTACCCAAGGTCACTCTTCACCGGGTATCTATGCGCGGGCCTTTTTAGAAGGTAGAT
>JAQSXL010000147.1 GCA_029256685.1 Gammaproteobacteria bacterium
ATTTATAAAAAATCATTTATTAAGTTTGGCCTCAAACTGATCCTGCAGAGCTTGCCCAGCAATCAGCTTGAGACCCTGCATAGGTAAAAGTTTTTTAAGCTTTATGCAAAGTTAAACGGTTTAACCACGGTACCATAAAGAGCAATATAATCGCTACTACAAGCCCGATTATCGCATAATTATAAAAGGCATGACCGTAGATGCTGGCTATTTGTATAGAATCGACTAATTTATCGGGAATGCTAGCTAATTTTGCCAAATAACCAGCGAGCGCATTAGCCGCGGCTGAAGCAAAGAACCAGGTTCCCATCATCATGCCCTGTAGAGGAGCCGGCGCTAATCTAGTAATCATTGCAAGACCAACGGGCGAAAGATAAATTTCTCCGGCTGTTTGCACAAAATAGCTAAGCACAATCCACCAGGCTGAAGCCATGTGCGTATCGGTCACGCCATGGGCACTGTATGCTAAAATCAAATAACTGGCCGCCATCAATAAAATACCCAACATAAATTTTTTTGCGGCACTGGGTTCTTTACCTTTGCGTTGCTGATGATGCCAAAATTTAATAATAATAGGACTTAAAATCACCAAGGCAAAGGCGTTAATTGCCCAAAATTCTGAAGCGGGAATTTGATAACCAAACACGTGCCTATCGACATTACGCTCAAGAAAAAGGGTTAAGCTCATGGGAGCCTGAAAATATAAGGCCCAAAAAATAATAGAAAAAATGATCAAAATAATACAAGCTAAGAGATTGCGTCTTTCAGCAAGGGTCGTATTAAAAGCATAACTGCCAATGACATAAGCTATGCCAGCAGTAATTAAAATCAATAAATAGTTAATATTAGCGGGGTGATGCAATAAATAACCAATAGCTACAATAGTTGCAATAATGCCTAAATATAAAGAACCTATTTTAGTATTAAAGCTATATTGTTTAACTGAATAAGCTGTAGTTTCTTGATCTTTACTCAGTTGTTTAGATCCCATAATGAATACGACTAAGGCAAATAGTATGATAATACCGGCGGCTATAAAACCAGAGTGCCAACCGAAGTATTTAGTTATCTGACCGCTACCTATGATCCCGATTAAACTGCCTAAGTTAATGCCAAGGTAAAAAATAGTAAAACCGCTAGTACGCCGCGGGTCATTTTCTTGATAAACCGTGCCTAATAAAGTTGAAATATTAGGTTTTAAAAAGCCATTTCCGCAACCGATGGCTGCCATGGCAAAATAAAATAGAGTTTCACTACCACTAGCCGCCATAAGATAACCGATAGAAAGCAAGATGGCGCCTAACATAATGGCATGACGGTGCCCTAATAAGCGATCGGCAATAAAACCGCCCACTACGGGCGTTAAAAATAATAGGGCGCCGATGGCACCATATAAAGCATAAGTTTGATCATCACTAAAATGAAAATTCTGCTTCATGAATAGCACTAAAATGGATTGTATGCCCCAATAGGCAAAACGCTCCCAAAATTCGGTCATGAATAAAAAGTAAAGGGTTTTAGGCTGTTTATGCAATGCGGCTGATGGGATCATATTTTTTTATCCGATGGTTTTATTGATGATTAATACCAAAATGGCTAGCAGTATGGTAATTACCAAGGCCGGTTTGCCTCCTGCTACTCGATAGCCTCTAGCAATTTTTTTGTAATAGCGTCCGCTCCATACCATTAAAGGAGGAAGCAGCATGAGCAAGATGATGCAAAAGATACCCGCGTAGCTTAAACCTATTAAAAATGCGCCGGGATAAAATAAAATAATAGCTAAAGGTGGTAAAAAAGTTAGGGCATGTATTTTAACATTGCCCCAAGCTTTTTTTTCTATTTGTAAGCCATCCGATAGGAAATCGGCTAAACATAAAGCTACCCCAAGAAAAGCGGTGGCCACACAAATAGAAGTAAAAATATTGGCACAGGTAATGACCCACTGAGTATGAATGGCGGTTGTGAGTGCATGCGTTAGCATGGACACTTCACGACCTGAGGCGGCAATACTAATCAAACCTGTAGTTCCCTTACTAGGAATATTGGCTTGAATAACAAATACCCATAAAATATAGCAAAATAAAGGAATTAGACTACCTATTAGGATAACTAAGCGCAATTTCTTCACATCACCTTTAAAGTAAGCTCTAAGACTAGGTATAACCGTAGCATAGCCGAAAGAGGTAATCACAACGGTAACAGCACCCAACATATGATGTAATTCACCTAAGGGTAATAGGTTAAGATTTACATGGGGTATAGCCAGAACGACTAACAAGGAGTAGGCGCCTAATTTAATAAACATAAATCCGCGATTAACATAATCAATAGCACTAATACCTTGGTAAACGACAGCGCCTAATAACACTACCACGGCTACGGAAGTTATCCACATGGGTAAATCTAGGTTTAATTTAGTGAGTAAGCTATGCAGGACATCGCTACCACTTGAAATATAAGCGGCTAATAATGAATAGAGCAATAACAGATAAGTAAACCAGGCAATGAGCTGACCAATCTGGCCCAGAGTAATTTTAGCCATGGAAATCATATTACTATTGATGGGTAGCCAAAGATTAACCTCTAAGATTAAAAACGCGCAAAAAGTCATGGCAAGCCAGCAGGCGAACATTAATATGCAGGCATTCAAGAAGCCACCGGCAGCAGTAGCCACAGGTAAAGCCAGCATCCCGCCGCCAATCGATGTACCTACAATCAGTAGAATTGCACCAATCATTTTATTCATACATTATTCCTTCAATTCGGTAATACTAGATAGAAAATCTGCTACAGTTAAAAGCGGTAACGGCTGATATAAGAAGAAAATGGCGAGAAAAAGGCTAAGTTGAAAAGTTTTATTACTGAAAATAAAGATCGCTCTCGCATACATATAGCCCCTAAGTCGGTATCTATAGGATTCTAGCGAATCACTGCCATGAAGTAAACCTAAAGCCCAGGGCTAGGGCATTAAAAACTAAGTAACCCTAAATTGACTCTAACTTAAATTTTTGTACCTTTACTTTTTGCAAATCTCTACTATCTTTATCCTCAATGGAGAAACGAGCTGCAAATTCAATCATAAGGAAATGACTCATATGACCCTGCTTAATCACATTCTTTTGCTATTAGAAATACCTATTTATCAATTTTTTAGGCGAACCCATAAACTGGCATCTTGTGCGAGTGAGAACGATTCAACCTTTGGCTATATACAACGAAAGGATAAATAACTCATGGCTATATACATGCAGGTAGAGGGTATAGAGGGTGTGGTGCAAGCCAAGGGGTATGAAAAGTGGATAGAACTCTATTCATTTGAATATGATTCCTTTAGAAACATCAGTCAGGCCACAAGTTCGGGCGAGGACAGAATTCACTCGCTAGGCTATGTCAGCGATATAACGGTAAGCAAATTGATGGATATGACCACACCCCAGCTGTTTTTAGAGGTGTGTCAAGGAACAGCCAAGAAGGTTGTTATTCATCAGGTGGAATTTGGGGATGAAGGTCCCAAGCCGTATGTGAAGTATGAGTTCAGCAATGTGTTGTTCAGTCGCTACTACGTGAGTACCAATCCAAGCGATATACCTTTTGAGACTTGGGCATTGAACTTCACCAAACTGGAAGTCACCTATGTTAATTATGATGCCACGGCCAAGCAGAACAAGCCGATTGTAGCAACTTTTGATTTAACCCAGGTTAACTAAGGAGAGTGATATGCCACCCAAAAGGAAAAATGTTCCCACTAACACCGGTAAGGTAGTTAAATCTAGCCATAAGCCTATTAAAATGGCTAAGGTTGTTACGGTAATTAACGTTAAAGCAGCAGAAATTAGGCAATATATTCATGACAAGGTATTCGAAAGCTATACGCCCATATTACAAGAAGAATATAAGGCTTATCGAAAGGAGATAAGGAAGAGCAAGGACGCTTGGGATTTTATGGAAAATAAATTCGAAAAAGTAACTCAGCCCCTTGACTATACCATAACCAATTTAAAATCCTTACTGACTGCCATTGCTAAGGTCAGTATTTATGATAAACCGCAACCACTTAAATTTACTGATTATACGCGGGTTACGCTAGCCAAGACCATCAACCAAGATGCGAAAAAAAATAGTATTGTTACCCGCCAATTATATGTTGATGAAAAAAAGACCAACTATGCGGAACACCATATCCCTCACTTAAAACGTTTAGTTCAAGCGAGTATACTTGGGGTTGCAAAACCACTGCCTGTTAAATCGGGTGCCACGAAAAAGAAAAAAGATCAATATGACCTTGAACTAACGGCTTACCAGGATGCAAAGGAACAGACATTGCAGGATATGGAAAATTACAGTGGGGGTAGTCGAGCTGAGGTGGAGGAGGAGTATAGAGAATACAAAAAACAAGAGTTAACCACGCATATTAGAACGATCAGACGCTTACTAAAGGGCACTTACACCTCTAAGAGTGGGAATGGCGAGGCTGCTACTATAAGTGAAATGCACGATGTTATAGCTAAGATATGGGGCTTTGCCGAATCCTATCGTAATCCCAGTATGATAGCCTATTTGATAATGACTTTACACAATCTAAAGCATCATATGCTTTCTTTGCAAGAGGCGGTGGAAGGAAATAAGGCTTATGCGCCCAGTCAAGAGGGTGCTAGCAACAAGTTGATGGAATTTGCTCATCCCGATAAATGGCCTACTGATGCGGGTATGATTGAGCAAATGGAAAACAATATTTTGTTGTTTTTTGAATCGGTTTTTAGAAAAGCGCAAAATGGCGGATTTAATGCCCAGAACGAATATACGGTTAGTTTGGCTCACAAAGAATTGACTTATACCGATAAAGGCAGCAAGCAAGATGTAGCGGCTTTTGATCTGCTTTGGCAAGGCATTATCGATACAAAGATCATCGACCATTTACAATAGCAATTAAGTTTATTGATAGAGTTTTTTAACTAAAAGGAGAGCCATAATGGCAATTTACATGAAGGTAGAGGGCATAGACGGGGTT
>JAQSXL010000148.1 GCA_029256685.1 Gammaproteobacteria bacterium
TCATGAACTAATCTCATCCGCAAAAATAACTTTTCAGCTTTTTTAAGTTGCTTAGAACTTGGTTCATTAATATCAAGATGATTTAATAGCATCTTACTTATTTCCTCTCTATAGGCCAGCTTATCTATCATCACTTACTTCCTAGAAAATGAAAATTTTGCTAAACTTTTATGCACCCTGTTTTCGGTACATCAATTAATTTAAACTTAATATGAACTTATTTTACACTTAACTTGAACTTTAAATATATAGGATAAAGCCAATATATTGTGTAGGATATAGATTACAAATGGAAAAATATGAACGTAGATGACAATAATCCGAATTCAGCCAAAGCAAGAGGTAGTAGATTGCGTTATATACGTGAAGAACTACTTGGATTATCAAGAAATAAATTTGCAGAACGGCACAAAGAGAAAAAGCTGACCATCAATAATCTGCAAAATATGGAGGATGCCCGCTTTAAAGGCATGAAAGTAGAACATGTAGAACTACTATTGCCGGCTCTTGAAGAAGAAGGGATTATTTGTAGTAAGGCTTGGTTGCTTGAAGGCACAGGCGATCCCCCACGATTTCGTAATTATTTAGAACACTTTACTGGAGAAAATGTTGCTTCTAAAAAAAACAATGAGCTTATTGGTCAAGAAAAACTTGAAGATACTGCTATTGCTGCTGAACTAAGAGCTTTTCGTGAGGGCCATGTCGATGCCGTAGATGCTATTATCAGTGATGATGCGCTTGAACCCTGTTTTTTAACTGGAGATTATGTAGCCGGTATTCGTTACACAGGTGTTGATATAAATCAAGCTATAGGATTACCTTGTATCGTCCAAACTCAAACGGGACAAGTTTTAACAAGGATATTGGCAAATGGCAAGGCAGAAGGCTGCTATACGCTAGCAGGCTCGAAATATGCCACGAAAGATTATACTCTCTCTGAAGTTAAAGTGTTCAGTGCTGCGCCTATTGTCTGGTGGCGAAGGCCATTGAAACTGAGTAGCTTTAAACGCTAGCCAAGTATTTTCCATAAGACGATGTTGTAGCCAGATGCTCGCCTACATTTCTTTGATACGCATAATAGTAATGTTTTTTATCTGATACGGGATAGGCTAAGCCAAGATAGGTTTCCCACTCAGTAGGATCAGGATCAGCATAGAGTAGAGGGATTTTTTCTCTATGGGCTAACACGTCAAGCAATGTCATAGAAACCCCACTTATTTCAGCATGCTCGTATAATTGTTTGATTTCTTGATCACTTTTTATTGTAAGGTAAGATACTTTACCTTGTTTGTCAGCCAGTAAAAAATCACCGGCCTCGGTTAAAAGATAATACTCAACAACATCAAGTTCTTTGCATAGTTTATAAAACTGTGTTGCTACTTCTTCATCCTCTAAGCACTTTAAATTATTAGGGTTTGCTTGATTAATAATGATTTTTGAAAGATTAATAAAATATTTTTGCTCTAGTTTTAAAATTTCATTGTATAATATCTCCCCTAGATTGGGTGTTGTTTTTTTAATAAATCTATCAATCGTGCCATTATTAAATTCCTTAATAGCTAATTCGTAATCTGCTTCACCTGTTAGCAGAATAATAAGGATATTGGAATTTTTAATCTGTTTGCAAAATTCAATCCCATTTGTACCAGGCATAGAATAGTCAACTACAACTATGGCGATTTCCTTGAAGCGCTGTGGCCTTAATACTTCATCTTGAATAAGCTTTAAATTTACGTCGGAAATAAAATGATCATACTCTCCGTCGGCGGGAGTCATTGTACAACGTCGAATAAAGGGCTCTTCTTGGTAGGTTTCGTTTAAATATTGCAAAGCAGCTATGGGATCATCAAAGGCTCGTAGCGGCAATAATTCATTAAATTTAACTTCAAGTTGTTCTAAATAATCCCTGTTGTCATCCACGAAGACAACGGTTGTTGGATGATAGCACAAGCTAATTTTTACATCTCTCATACATAGTCCCTGTGATTATATGCTTACTCCCTACAATCGGGAAAAACAAGCTTAAATAAAGTATAGTCTCCATAAACAGAATGACAAGTGACTTGCCCACCTAGTTTCTCCATAGCAGCCTTGCAATAACTAAGTCCAATACCTGTGCCATGGTGAGTTTTACTGAAAAAGGGGGTAAAAAGATTAGACAAAATGTCGTCGGGTATCCCCTTGCTGGTATCCTTAAAATAAAGCGTATTATAAGCATTACCCACTTCAAGCCAAATGGAGATTTGGCCTTTTCTGGCTTCAGCAATATAATGGAGCGAATTTTTAAGAAAGTTAAATAGAATGTGGGTAACAAGCGTCTCAGCGCCCAGTACTTTAAAATCACTAGTGGGCTGCCATTCAATAAGTTCTCGCTGTCCATGTTTGAAAGGATATCTACTCAAAGCATCATTTACGCAATGAACCATTGAAAATCGCTCAGTTAATGTAGTGTTTGCTTCGGGCTTAAGATTCTCTAGCAACAAGTTAATCGCTAGGGCGGATAACGCAATTTCTCGTCCCATTGAATCTAAAATACCCTTCAATTTAGCGATAGTGCTTGATTTCAACTTAGGTTCGATAAGCTTAGCTTTTACAGCTACTTCATAGCCCTCTAATAATATAGGTATGAAATCTCTCAAACTCCCTACACCGAGGTCTAATGAGGTTAACGGAGTTCGTAGCTCATGAGCAATACTGGCCGCTACGAGTGTCATACCCGCTAATTTATGGCGGGTTTCTAATAATTCACTTTCAACCAGCTTTTGCTCACTCACATCTATTGATACGCCAAGTAAGCCAATGACGTTACCCTCTTGATTACGGAAGGGTACTTTTTCAGAAATCAGGGTTACAGCTTTTTCATTAAAAGTGAGCTGTTCCTCGATTTTTAGTGCTCGCTCGTTATTGACTACATCATGTAAAATACCAAGCAGTGACTTTGCTTCAGCGGCTGGAACAAGCTCATTAAGATGTTTACCTACGACCTCTTCTGTGTTGCGGTAACCTAGCGATTGAGCCTGGCTTTGATTGCAACCTAATATTAGCCCTTGCTTATCCTGCCAATAGATATTAGCAGGTATTAAATCAATAATACGAGTCAAGGTATTTTGTAAATCTTCTTTGTCCGGCTCTTTTAAACGATTAGTGTTAAAGGCAATATTAACTAAGGCAGTTAAATGTCTTTGGGGATCAAACAAAGGTATTTTATAGACATAATGGGGGATAACCTGCTTATTGAGTAAAGGATAATGTTCTTCAAAAAGAGCAGCTTCTTTGTTAGAAAGTGCCAATTGATTGTTCTTTTGCCAAGTATCTAAAAGCTGCGGATTATACGTATAATAGGGAAGCTGGTTATACTGTTTCCCTGCTATTTCGTGGGGTAATTTTATACCTACTATTTCAGCAAACTGCCTATTACATCCTAAAAATCGATTACTATGATCTAGCCAATAAATATAAACTGGCAGTTCATCCGGTGAATCTAGGCGTTGGCTCATTCATAATCTCCCTATTTTCTATATCTATGTCGCTATTTTCAGCCTCTACTATAAACTCACCACGGTGTTTAACTTTCTTAAACCGCATCGCTAAAGGATGTAATAAGGTAGGATAAAAATTTCTAATAAATCTATCAAAAGTTTCTTGCATGGCTTGAGTTCTGCCACTTGCATACAATTCAAATTGGCAGTTTTCTTCTACCCATAGGCACATAACGGCACATTCTTCTAACAGATAAGCTAAACAGAATTTTTTTGCCGTCGCGTCATCCACCTTCAATTCATTTCTACGTTTCAATCGCGCTAAATATTCTTCTACATTACTATCAAATGCTTGTTTAAACTTTTCGTCTTGGCAATAGGTCGTTTGGATCATGGCCAGCATCCCTGGGTATTTTTCATTTTTCAACCAATTATCCCACCGCGTTATTTTCCACGGGATATTTAATTTGGCAAGTGTTGCAAAATTCTCTTTAAGCCACTTATCACCATTTTCTCTGGAAAGCTTATACATCGCTTGTTCATTGATTTCAGGTTCTAAGGCTAAGTCGTATCGATGTAAAGCCTCGGTATGCCGTTGTAAGGTGTCGCCTAGAACAAATGTGCAGGCTTTAAATGACCGGTTGACCTCTGTTAAGGTGGCCGCCAAATAGTTGCCGGTGTGTATAGACTGGCCGATACTCAAAGTTACCAAGCAATTAGACAATGCAAAAGCTAATTTCTCAGCGTCAGTACATCGAGTAAAGGCTGCTTTAATGAGTCGCTCATCGTCTATTTTTTCTGGTTGCTCGGCATGCGTGCTAAAAAATCGCTGTAAATTTTGAGTTGCTTTATAACCAAAGACATGGCTTTGGTTTTTAGGCCAAACAGCACAATGGGCTAATCGTCGTCTAAACATAGGTATTATCTAGTAATAGTTAGGATAAATAAAGATACTATGAGTACCCTGATTTCCGGGTATAATGCACCTTTTAAGTTCAAATTACAATATAATTAAGTTCATTTTTAGTTCGGAAAATATTAACTATAAGCTAAATTATAGTTTTATCAAATTCATTTGCTTTTAATCGCTGGTATTCAGAGAAGTAACCACTAACTCACACCGAGATTCCGCGCTAGATTTTCTAAAACGTTACTTAATCGACTTTTATAGGCTTTTTTTCTTAGAGGCACTATTCCCTTGTCAGTTTATTAAAAATGTGGCGTATTGGTATCAAGTCAGGAGTAAGATCACTCAATCGCATAACCTTGTTCTGTGATTAATTTAACGGCCTCTACCTTAAATTCTTGGGTAAATGTCCTTTTGATCTTACTACTCATTTTCTACCTCGTTTTGTTAAGAATTAAAATTCTAACAAAACGGATTTTCTTTTCCTCTACTAAATCGGATCAAGTTCAACCGCACTATAGAGCCTCTTTGCCTTCTTTTTCTACACCTGTACATCCTAACAGCCACGTTAACTCAGCG
>JAQSXL010000149.1:0-2136 GCA_029256685.1 Gammaproteobacteria bacterium
TGATGGCTGTCCCAATCGTATTTTGCAGACGAGAAAATATCCATTGATCAATAGTATTAAATTCTAATTGATTAGCATCTAGCCCATTGTCTTGTTCTTGGGTATTCATCAAGACAAAGCGGGTGGCATTCCAAATTTTATTGCAAAAGTTACGATACCCTTCAACGCGACCTAAATCAAAACGGATGTCTCGGCCCGTGGTTGCTAATGCGCAATAAGTAAAACGCAAGGCGTCGGTGCCATAGGCGGCAATCCCTTGCGGAAATTCTTTGCGGGTTGCCTTAGTGATCTTATCGGCCATTTCTGGTTGCATGAGTCCATGGGTACGCTTGTTAACCAGCTCATCGGCACCAATTCCATCGATGATATCAATAGGGTCCAGCACATTCCCTTTGGTTTTTGACATTTTTTGGCCTTCCGCGTCCCGAATAAGCCCGGTAATATAAACGGTTTTGAAAGGTATCTGATCAGTAAACTTTAAACCCATCATGATCATACGGGCTACCCAGAAGAAAATAATATCAAAACCCGTCACTAGGGTATCGGTAGGATAATAGCGCTCTAACCTGTCCGTTTTTTCGGGCCAACCTAAGGTTGCAAAGGGCCAAAGGGCGGATGAGAACCAGGTATCTAATACATCTTCATCTTGACGTAAATTGACTGAATCAGCCAAATTGTATTTTTGTCTCACCTCGGCTTCAGATGGTCCTACGTAAACACGGTTTTCTTCATCATACCAAGCAGGAATTCGATGTCCCCACCAGAGCTGACGGCTAATACACCAATCTTGAATATTTTCAAGCCACAGAAAATAAGTTTTTGCCCAATTTTCTGGAACAAATTTAATTAGGCCTTGTTTAACAACCTCAATGGCAGGTTGGGCAAGCCCTTCCATTTTTACATACCACTGATGAGTTAAATAGGGTTCAATGACTGCGCCCGAGCGATCGCCACGAGGTACTTTTAAGGTGTGTTTATCGATTTTTTCAAGTAACCCTTGTGCTTGTAAATCTTTAACGATCTGTTGGCGGGCAATGAAGCGCTCTAGACCACGGTAAGCGGTAGGCGCATTATCATTAATGTGGGCCGTAGAGGTAAAAATATTTATAAGGGGTAATTGGTGACGCTGGCCTACGGCATAATCATTAAAATCATGCGCGGGTGTAATTTTTACACACCCCGTGCCAAAAGAAGGATCAACATAAGTATCGGCAATAATGGGGATGGTTCTATCACATAATGGCAATTGAACCCGTTTACCAATAAGATGTTGATAGCGTTCATCTTCGGGATTAACGGCTATAGCCGCATCGCCAAGTAAGGTTTCTGGCCGGGTAGTTGCAACAACGAGGTAATCATCACTTTCGGCTAATGGGTAGCGAATATGCCATAAGTGACCGGCTTCTTCTTCGGCGATAACCTCTAAATCAGAAATTGCAGTGAGTAATTTAGGATCCCAATTAACTAAGCGTTGTCCACGGTAAATTAAACCCTCATCATACAGTCGAATGAAGGCCTCATTAACTGCCTGACAAAAATCTTGGTCCATAGTAAAGCGTTCACTAGCCCAATTGCTAGAAGTGCCTAAACGGCGCATTTGACGAGTAATGGTGCTGCCCGATTGTTGCTTCCATTCCCACACTTTTTCTATAAACCGCTCGCGGCCTAAATCGTGACGAGAAATACGGGCTGCTAATAATTGGCGTTCAACTACCATTTGCGTGGCAATACCGGCGTGATCGGTTCCCACTTGCCAAAGCGTATCGTCTTGACGCATACGATGATAACGGATGAGAACATCCATAAGCGTTTGTTGGAAACCATGCCCCATGTGTAAACTACCCGTTACATTAGGCGGGGGTAGCATTACGCAATAGGGCGTGCCATTGGAACTAGGTTGAAAATAGTCACCTTTTTCCCACTGTTGATACCAATGTCGCTCAATAGATTGAGGATTATACGTTTTGTCCATGCCAAATAATGCCTTTTGTAAAAGGCATTATTCTGTCATGAGTTCGCATGATTGTTCAAGCATTTCCCCTTGCCCAGTAACAAGCCAATGAAAGGAAATACCCAAGACCGTGCAATATTCAAGCGCAATAGGAATACTAATACCTCGTTTGCCACTTTCATGAT
>JAQSXL010000149.1:2146-7110 GCA_029256685.1 Gammaproteobacteria bacterium
TGAACGGGAATGTTATTTGCGGCAGCAAACGCACTCGCTGACCGATAACCCAAGATTTTTCTAGCGGTTTTTAAACGCGTTGCTAATTCTTTATTAATTTTATTTTTATTAATCATGATAAAGCTCTCTTTATCTTTATAATTAGGAAATGATTCCCTGCTATATTCAAGACTATTAATTTGTCCAAATTGGATAATCTTGAATTGTCCATCTCATACCATTAAAGATAATAGAAATGCCATATATAATCAATAAGTTATATCGAACAAGTTAAAATTAGCTATGCTAAACGGCAAGAGAGCCGCAAAAGTTATAAACTAAGCCATTATAGGTATTTTAAGCGGTATTATAGAATTAGTGTTTGGTAAAAATAACCAAGTCCTCTATCAATAAGCGTATACTTTAGCTAAATAATACCCTTCCTACTAATAAATCTTCCATTGCTAGGGCATAGGGGGATAAGCCAACCTTGTTTTTCAAGGATGAAAAACTATAGAGCGTACAAGGAAGTATTCACAGCGTGTTGGCATTACCCCTATGCCCTGGCAATGGAAGATTATTTAATGTAAATGGTATAACTTAATTTTGGTCCCTATTAGGTTAAATATAAAGTTTTTGAATATGAATAAGCTAAAATGACCTTCAGCCTTTTTAATTTATAGGAAAATAATGGTAGCATGATGTTACAGATGAACTACAAGTTTTAATAATGAGCAAAACATGGCCACCGGTTTATACCATTCGCCGCAGCCAACGGGCAAGGCGGGTATTATTAAAAGTTTCTTCTAATGGGTTAGAAGTGGTATTGCCACAGGGCTATAAACAGCAATATACCCTTGCCAATTTATTGACCACCCATAGAAAGTGGATAGAAGAACAGTTACTTAAGGTCAGCCAATTGGCGCCTCAGTGTATAGAGTTACCTAAAGAAATTAAGTTATTAGCGTTAGCAAAACAGTATACCGTAGCTTATCTGGAAACTGAAAACCGGCAAAAAATTGTTGAAAGTATTGAGCATAAAATTACGATAATGGGTAAGAATACTCAACCAGAAACATGTAACTTACTTAAAAAATGGTTATTTACTAAGGCCAAACACTACTTACCTGAATTACTAGAGATCTATAGTAAAACCTATAATTTACCTTATAATCGGGTGACGATAAAAAGGCAAAAAACCCGTTGGGGAAGTTGTACCGCACAAAAATCAATTAATTTAAATTATCAATTATTATTGTTGCCGCTTGAGCTGGCCCGTTATGTCATTATTCATGAGCTATGCCATACTAAAGAGCTAAATCATTCCATAAATTTTTGGCGTTTAGTGGCGAGCATGGATCCTAATTGGCAGCAGCATAGGCAGCAATTACGTGATTTCAAAAAATTTATGCCGGCTTGGATATTGGAGTAATACAAATGCGAAATTTAACCGATAAAACGGTTTTGATTACCGGGGCCTCAAGTGGCATAGGTGCTGCTTGTGCTAAACAATTTGCTGCATTAGGTGCTAATTTAATCCTTTGTGCTAGACGCCTGGAACGCCTACAGACTTTAGCTAGCGAACTGATTAATCAAAACCAGGTTAAAGTTTATACCATACCGTTGGATGTTAGCGATCAAAAAAGAGTGGAGGCCGCGATAGCAGAATTACCCTCTGCTTGGCAAAAGATTGATATTTTGGTTAATAATGCTGGGTTGGCCCTAGGACGGGAATTGATTTCTGAGGCTAGGGTAGTGGATTGGGAGCGCATGATTGATACTAACTTAAAGGGTATGTTATATGTTACCCGTCAACTCGTTCCTGGTATGGTAAAGCGAAAAATGGGCCATATTATTAACATAGGCTCAATTGCAGGCAGGCAAGTATACCGAGGCGGAAATGTATATTGCGCTACTAAACACGCGCTTAGAGCCTTGACCGAAGGGTTACGGCTTGAATTATTCGACAAAAATATTAAGGTCAGTGAAATTGCACCGGGAATGGTTGAAACAGAATTTAGTATGGTGCGGTTTGCCGGAGATGAGGAGCGAGCCAAACAGGTATACACGGGCCTCATGCCTTTAACCGCCGATGATGTTGCCGATGCGGTAATCTATTGCGCTACCCGACCTGCCCATGTCAATGTAGGCGATATGTTATTACTACCGACTCATCAAGCCTCAATAACCGATGTTTATCGAAGCTCGGATAGTTAATAAAGAAGTAGGATGTTTTTTAGAATCCATAGGGCTACCTGTTTACGCTCATAATATATAACCAAGCTTGAATAAGTGGCTGAGCCTAAATTTTCAGGCCTTTTCAATATACTACTAAGTTGATTTGTGTTGCCGCTAATCTGATATACTCGTAGTAAAAATACCATTCATTAGGATCATAAACATGAGGCAATTAAGTTATTTAGCTGATTATCAACATTATATTCCCTTGTTAGCCAAGCATTTATATCACCAGTTCAGTTATTTTAATCCAGCTTATACTTTAGATAGCTATGAAGAAGAGTTAGCACATCAGTGTAATTATTCCCAGCTTCCTATTACCTATATTGTACAACAAAATAATACGGTATTGGGCACCGCCAGTTTATATCTCAATGATCTTAATAGCCATCAGCATTTAGTCCCTTGGCTTGCTAATGTTTATACCTTTGAGGCTTATAGAAAACAGGGAGTAGGGGCTTATTTAGTTGAGCAGGTTGTATTACAGGCAAAAAGTTTGGGATTTGATAAATTATATTTATTTACGGATGATAAAGCCGAATGGTATCAAAAACTGGGCTGGCATAGCGTTGACCACTCGGTATTAAAGGGTATACCCATCGTCATTATGAAATATGATTTAATACCATCTAGCCTAATGAAAGCGCCATAAAAGACTTAAGCATTGCTCACGCAAATACGCATCAATACCTCCCTGTAGCTCCAGTTTTGCTATCCTGCAAAACAGGATTTGCTTATAGCAACGCTTAAGCCTTTTATGGCGCGTTGTTTAATAGAAATGGTATAACTTATAGAAGTGCAAGAAAAACCGGGTTTCATTTCTCTAACTGGTGTGAGTGCAATTCACAACCGGCATCTTTATAAGATTTATAGTGCGCCCTAGCCAGTTGCTTAGCCGCTTCATGATTAGGGATGATCTCAATGACCCGTTGAAATTGTTGATAAAAATTAGGGATTTGGTCGGTCAAATTGACCAATAGATCGTGCTGTTCGGCGGGTTCTTTGGCATAGCCAATTGTTACGGGAGAGCAAGACGCCATCTCGGATTCATAGAGTGCATGAGGTACAAAACTGATATCACGAAAAGTCCAGAGCATGACATCCAGCCGGCTGGCTTGTTCTATATTATCGGTGTGGATATAGACTTTAAGACCGGCTTGATAGGCTTTCTCGATTAAGCGGCAGGCAGTAGTCATTTTACTGGCTACTGCTTCATCTGCTAATAAGTAGAAATCTACCCGTGGTGACATTACTATTTACCTTGTTTGGTGTGGTTTAATAGAAATTGTACCAATAATGCTACGGGTCTGCCAGTAGCGCCTTTTTCTTTGCCGGTTTTCCAAGCTGTTCCTGCTATGTCTAAATGCACCCATGGATAATTTTCGGTAAAGCGCGCTAAAAAGCAAGCCGCGCTGATACTGCCTGCATCACGTCCGGCCGAATTTACCATATCCGCAAAATTACTATTAAGTGCTTCTTGGTATTGTGCATGATAGGGCAATTGCCAAGCCGCGTCATTACTTTCATTGGCGGCAGCCAACAGCTGGTCTGCTAAATTAGCATTATTGCTAAATAAACCCGTGGTGTGAAAACCTAAGGCAATGATTATGGCGCCCGTTAAGGTTGCAATATCAATGACTGCTGCAGGTTTGAAGCGTTCGGCATAGGTAAGGGCATCACATAAAATAAGTCGGCCCTCGGCATCCGTATTCATAATTTCAATGGTTTGTCCTGAGAGGCTTTTTATAATGTCCCCGGGGCGATAGGCAAGGCCATCGGGCATATTTTCCACGGCAGGTATCAAGCCAATGACATTTAAGGGTAATTTTAATTCGGCAAGGGCGAGAAAAGTGCCAAAAACGCTGGCAGCGCCACACATATCAAACTTCATTTCATCCATATTTTCTCTGGGTTTGATACAAATACCACCGGTATCAAACGTAACGCCTTTACCTACCAGCACAATGGGGGCTTGTTCAGCGGTATTTCCTGCATAATGTAGAATAATAAATTTAGCGGGGTTATGGCTACCTTGGGCAACGGCAAGTAGAGCGCCCATGCCTAGTTTTTCCATGGCCGCAACATCCAGAATTTCAGCCTTAATGGCAGGATAGGTTTTAGCCAATTGTAGGGCTTGCTCGGCAAGATAGTTTGGCGTACAGATATTGGGAGGAAGATTGCCAAGATCTCGAGTTAAATTAATACCCTTGCCAATCGCATTTCCTTCGCTAAGGGCTTTTTCTGTAGCCGTTTTGGTATAAATGCTGATTCTTTGTAATTTGCTAGTAGGTGCTGGTTGTTTTTTAAATTGATTAAACCGATATTGCGTATAGCTGGCTTGCTCTACGATTTGCTTGACTTTCCAAGACTCATCCCGCTGTTCAACTTCAATTTCGGTTAAATAACAGCTTATGTCTTGTGCGCCAGTGGTTTGAATAGTGGTAAAAGCTTGATTAATAAGCTGGCTATATTGTATAGCCGTTAATTGACCTGCTTTACCACAGCCAATTAGCAATAAACGTTTAGCATTGATAGAGGGAAGTTTGTGCAACATTAATGTTTGACCGAGTTTACCACTCGTATCGCCATGTTTGAATAGTTCGGTAATAAAACCATGGGTTTTCTCATCGATATGTTTTGCCGAGAGAGTTAATGGCGCATTTTCATAAATACCGACTATTAAACAATCTGTTGTTGTCTCTATTGCATTAGCTTGAGTAAGATTATAAAGCATACTAACTACCTAT
>JAQSXL010000150.1 GCA_029256685.1 Gammaproteobacteria bacterium
TTACAAATTGGGGTAGGTGATAAAGTCGGTCTGGTGATTCATAGATATCAACCGCTTAAAACCGCGGCAATGGAAGGGCTTTGGGATACTCAACGAGGTGCCCCTTTCGTACTTTTTGCTATTCCCGATCAGCACCGGCAAAAGAATTCATACTCGCTTGCAATTCCTTATGCCGCTAGCCTCATCAATACGCATAGTCTTAACGGCGAAATGGTGGGTTTAAAGACCGTGTCACCTCATAATCAGCCTTATGTACCGCTAGTATTTTTCAGCTTTAGAATAATGATAGGCATTGGCCTGTTAATGACGCTGGTAGCATTAACAGGACTTTGGTTATTTTTTACCAAGCGCCTATATACCTCTCGCTGGTTTTTAAGACTATGTATTTTTATGTCGCCCACGGGTTTTATAGCGCTACTTGCAGGTTGGATCACTTCTGAAACGGGGCGTCAGCCTTGGATAGTGTATAATCTAATTCGCACCCATGATGCACTCGCTCACATTACCCTGAGCCAGGTTTTAATTTCATTTATCTCACTCATTTTAGTCTACCTCATTATATTTTGCGTGTTCTATGTCCGCTATCTAGGCCGCATATTGCAACATGGGCCAACCACTGAAGTACTACCCGCAGATTCTGTTTTTCGCTATTTATCAACCACCGAGATTAAATGATGGACAATTTGGCTTTTATTTGGATTTTAATCATAGGGTTTAGCATTTTAATGTATGTAATACTCGATGGTTTTACCCTAGGCATTGGTATATTACTGCCGTTTCTTAAGGAGCAAGAGCGCAATATCGCCATGAGCGTTATTTTACCCAATTGGGACGGCAATCAAACCTGGCTGGTACTTGGAGGGGCCGCTTTATATGGTGCTTTTCCCTTAGCCTTTAGTACGATCTTACCTATCCTGTATTTGCCATTACTGCTCATGGTGCTTGCGCTGTTATTTCGTGGGGTTGCCTTTGAGTTTCATCTCAAAACCAAACGTGGACGCAAGCTCTGGGATGGGGCCTTTATGCTAGGCTCACTCAGCGCAACCTTAATCCAGGGTCTAATGCTAGGTGCTTTCGTGCAAGGCTTTGAAATGGCAGAGCCAAGCCATTCTTTGCAGTGGCTCACCCCCTTTAGCTTGTTTACCGGTTGTGCCTTAGTCTGCGGCTATACGCTACTAGGCGCTAGCCGATTGATCCTCAAAACTCAAGCTAATATTCAAGCAAAGATGTACCTATTAGCTCAGTTCTGTGCCGTTTTAGTCGGTTTTTGCTTGATTATTGCCAGTGTCTGGACTTATTTCGTACATCCTTTTGCCATCCAAGCCTGGGACAAATCAGGGTATATCATACTGTTGCCATTTGGCGCTGTCTTGATGCTTAGCGGTTTATTCCTAACTCTAGCTAAACGGCATGAGTGGCTGCCTTATTGGCTTACTATTGGCATTTTTTTATGCAGTTATACTGGCTTTATCATTAGCGTATGGCCAAATATCGTGCCTTACTCTATCACCATAACACAGGCCGCGGCGCCTGCCAGCTCATTAACATTCATGCTAGTTGGTGCGGGTATTATGTTGCCGGTGTTATTGTTTTATACTTGGTATTCATACCATATTTTCCGAGGTAAAATAGAACAAACTATTAGTTACTAATAATAAATTTATTGAAAAAACTTTACTATATTAGGAGATCCTTATGTCTATATTAAAAAAACTAAAAGATTTTTATAACGCATCCCCCGAAAACAGAATTCAATTTTATGTTTTCCTAGGGTTTATTGTGATACCTATTGTTGGTATGAGCTTGCTATATATTTTTGTACGTATCTTTTTGCTTTAAAAGCATCTGCTATCTTAAGCAGTAAAATTTATTTATTATTTAACTCACTTATGTTATGTTGTAACATAACTTTAATATTTTAGAAGGAGTTTTCCATGCGTTTTAAACCATTTATTGCTAAAACTTATCTTAAGCCATTTTTGTTACTAACCTTGCTGAGTAGTACCGTTTCTGCATCCGCCGCGGAAAGTGAAGACATCAAGCAACTAAAAGAACAGCTAGCGTCCTTAAAACAAGACTACAATCAGCGCCTACAACAACTGCAAAAACACATTCAAGGCTTAGAAAACAAACAAAAAATTACCACGGATAAAGTACAACATCAAGCAGATAGCATCAAAAAAACAGTTTCGGATAACCCTATTAAACCCGTTGCACCAGCAGCAAGTAATGGCTCATTTAATCCGCAAATCTCGGCCATTATTAATGGCGGTTTCAACCATTCGAGTTTAGAGGCGAATCAATATAGTTTACCGGGATTCTCTAGAGGCAACGAAGCCGGTTTAGAGCAAGCGGGTTTTGGGATTCAAGAAGCCGAAATCAATTTACAAGCCAGCATAGACCCCTATCTTTATGGCAGTATAACTACCTCCCTGCATCAAGAAGACAATGAAATCGAAGTCGAGCTTGAAGAAGCCTTTATTCGCACCCAAGCTTTACCCGCTGGCTGGATGGTCAAAGCCGGACGCTTTTTCTCTGGCATAGGTTATTTAAATAGCCAGCATTCACATAACTGGGATTTTGTGGATGCACCTTTAGTTTACCGCGCTTTCTTTAATAATCAGTATAATGATGACGGGGTACAGATCCGTTGGCAGTTACCCACGCCTTTTTATTGGGAAATCGGTGCCGAAGGTTTTGCAGGCAGAAATTTCCCGGCGGGCGGCACAGGTACAGGGCTGGGTAGTGCCTCCTTATTTTCGCATATAGGGGGTGACATAGGTGCTAACCAAAGCTGGCAGTTGGGTATGTCCTATTTACAAACCAAACCTAGCCAACGCCAAGCCTTATTGGCAGGTGCCGATGAAGATGATGCAGACGGCAGCTATGATTTCAGCGGACACAGTAAAACCTATGGCATAGATGCCGTTTGGAAATGGGCACCCAATGGTAATGCTAGAGATAAACAACTCACTTTACAAGGCGAAGCCTATCATCGCAGAGAAGAAGGCTCTATAACCTTAGCCGATGAAAGCAGTTCATTACATAGCCGTCAAAATGGTGGCTACGTACAGGCGGTTTATAAATTTTTACCGCAATGGCGCACCGGGATCCGTTATGATCGTATCTGGGGCAATAATCAAGGGGATGATAACTCTATACTAGCTCAAGCGGATTTATTAGCGCAGGGCTATGCGCCACACCGTACCAGTTTTATGCTGGATTATACGCCCAGTGAGTTTAGTCGTATTCGCTTGCAATACAATCGGGATCACTCGCTCCCACAAATCAATCAGCAACTGATGTTGCAATTTATTGTGAGCCTGGGTGCTCATGGCGCTCATCAATTCTAATTGAACAGGAAGATAGGATATGTTTACTCGATTAAAGTTCTTTTTTTCTGTGGTAATGGCTTTATGCTTCTTTACCCAACCCAGCTTTGCCAAAGTCAATATTTTTGCTTGTGAGCCCGAGTGGGGAGCCCTTGCGCAAGAAATTGGCGGAGACAAGGTTGCTGTAACCACAGCAACCACAGCCTTGCAAGATCCTCACCAAATTCAAGCCCGCCCCAGTCTAATTGCCGCGGTAAGAAGAGCCGATTTGGTTTTTTGTACCGGTGCAGAACTCGAGATTGGCTGGCTACCCATGATTTTAGAAAAAGCCAGCAATCCTGCTGTACTACCAGGTCAAAACGGCTATCTAATGGCTGCTGATTATGCAAAATTATTGGAAGTACCCACGCGTCTTGATAGAGCCGATGGAGATGTGCACGCCCAAGGCAACCCGCATATTCAACTGAATCCCCACCATTACCTGCCTCTTGCTAACGCACTTGTCGAGCGTTTAACTCAATTGGATAATACCAATGCAGCCGTGTATCAGACGCGCTACCAACAATTTGTTAAACAATGGCAACAAAATATTGCTCGTTGGGAAAATTTAGCAAAGCCTTTGCATCAGATGGCGATTGTGGTCAATCACGATAACTGGTCTTACTTAAATGAATGGCTACAATTAAAACAGATAACCACCTTGGAACCCAAACCTGGCATTCCTCCTAGCACGGCTTATTTGGAACGCATCTTAACCCTGGTTAAACAGCAACCGGCTAAAGCCATTATTTATGCAAGTTATGAATCGCCTAATGCGGCTCAGTGGTTAAGTCAAAAAACGGCTATTCCTGTCTTGCAATTGCCCTTTACGGTTGGTGGGAATGCTCAGGCAAACTCACTAGCCGGTTTGTTTGAGGACACTATTCAACAACTATTGGCGGTAAACCATGCTGCTCAATAGTTTATTTTGGTTGGCACCCTGGTTAGCCGGGGTGTTAGTGACCTTAACTCACATTCCGTTAGGCCAACAGGTATTACAGCGCGGGATTATTTTTCTCGACTTAGCGATTGCGCAAGCCGCTGGCCTTGGAGTCATTGTGGGTATATTATTGGGATATCAGCAGCCCCTTATGATTCAGCTTATTGCTGCTTTTAGCGCCAGCTTGATGGCGCTGATTTTACACGGGTTGGAAAAGCGTCACACCGAGCATTTGGAAGCGTGGATTGGCTGTGGCTTTGTGATTACGGCTTGTATAGGCTTAGGTGCGCTTTCTATAAGCCCTCATGCCGCTGAACATCTCCAATCGATTTTAACGGGTCAACTGCTGTGGGTAGCGCCTAAGCAATTGACTATGACGCTAGGTTTTTACGGTTTAGCGGGTCTTGTTTATTGGTTTTTCCCACGCTCATTTTATTGTATGTTCGCTCTTTGTATCACGGCGACCGTGCAGTTGGTTGGCGTTTATTTGGTCTTCGCGACCTTAATTATGCCGGCTTTAGCGGTGAGCACCTTAAAGCCAGGTGTTATTAAATTATTCTCAGGCTATGGCTTTAGTATATTGGCTTATACCCTTGGCATGATAGTCTCGTATTATTGGGATATTCCTACTAGTCCCTTG
>JAQSXL010000151.1 GCA_029256685.1 Gammaproteobacteria bacterium
ATGATCTCGCGTAATCGTTGTTCCATTTTATTGCCACCCCAGTACATCAGTGCCGCAACTATAAAAAAACGACTACCCCGTCCGATAATGGAGGCTATTATAAAAGGAAGTAAAGGTATACCCAGCGCTCCACCCCCGATGGTAAATAATTTATAAGGTATAGGTGAGAAACCCGCTAGGAAAACTGCCCAGAACCCCCAATCCTTAAACCAGCCCATGACTTTTAAAAATACCGGTTCATAGCCATAATCTATTAAATAAGGGTGCAACCAGGTGAATAAATAGGCGCCTATGATATATCCAAAAATACCACCTAGTGTGGACGCGAGGGTAGTAATCCCTGCATATAGCCAAGCACGTTGTGGATTTGCAAGTGCCATGGGGGCTAACATTATATCGGGCGCCAGTGGAAAAAATGATGACTCGGCAAAACTAATACCTCCCAAATAATAAGGGGCATGGCGATGGCGTGACCAATTCAACATTTTATCGTATAAATAGGAAAATATAGCCATTAGATTAACGCTTCAGTCCAATTTGATAATTCATTAAAAATACTATAATGCGTAAAATCAAGTTGTAGAGGCGTAATCGAAACGCGGCTGTTGCTAACAGCGTAAAAATCCGTGCCTACGCCAGCGTCTTGTTGTTCCCCGGGAGGACCCACCCAATAAATGGTATGACCTCTTGGATCGACACTTTTAATCGTTGGCTCCGCACCGTGGCGCGTACCAAGACGTGTAATTTCGACGCCCCGTATTTCTTGCAAGGGCAAGTCTGGCACATTAACATTTAAAATGGTTTTAATGGGCAAAGGTTTAGATTGTAAGCGTAGAACCAAACGGCAAGCGATCTCTGCTGCTGTTTCAAAATGTTTGGGATCGGATGAAACTTGGGATACCGCGATAGCAGGAAAACCTAAGTAACGGCCTTCAATCGCAGCCGCTACGGTGCCCGAGTAGAGTACATCATCACTTAAATTTGCACCGTGGTTAATGCCTGATACTACCATATCGGGAGTTTCAGCTAGTAACCCCGTAATGGCCAAGTGTACACAATCCGTGGGTGTTCCTTCAACACTAATAAAACCATTGGATAATTTGTGAATACGTAGAGGCCGCGTGAGGGTTAGTGAGTTACTAGCTCCGCTGCGATCGCGATCGGGGGCTACTACAGTTACATCTGCAATTTTACTAAGAGCATTAGCTAAGCAGGTGATCCCAGGAGAGTAAACACCATCATCATTACTGACTAAAATACGCATCTGTGGTTTCCGTTTTAAAAGAGATTAAGGATTATTGTACCAATCATCATTTTGCACCTGACTGGGTTGAGCGGGTGTTACAGGTTGTGGAACAATAACTTGGCGCTGTTGCCGTACAAGAGCCTGTTCAATGACATTTGCAGAAGACGATAATTTAACTATAAAAGGTAAACATACGACTACAATACCGATAATGAGTAAAAAAATTACGTTACTGAGTTTTACTTGTATGGGGTTTTTTCGGTGTAGTTTATATTGCACAGCCGAGCCTATGATAAGTAACGTACCTAAAGCATAGCAAATTTTATAAAAGGCATCGGTAAATGCACTCATTGGAGCTAGGATATTGTTAACGACTTGTCCAATATCGCCGGCGTAAGAGAGACCCGAATATCCCAAGGTAAAAAATAAATTTAATGAGATAATCCAATAGCAAAACTTTCTTTTCATTAATTTGTACCTTAAAATTCAACTTCCATTAATATAGCGATTACTTTATGAGCCGTCAAATTGCCCACTACCTTGCTCCATCGAATTATATTAGTGAATTTAATGACAACGAGCTGCATTTTGCTGATTATATCGGTAAAATGCAGGAAATTATTAGAGAGCATCATACCCATCAGCCCCAGTTTTCACAAGCAACAATTATTGAGGCAAATAGTCCCTTTGATTGGCCAACTGAAAATGCAACTCATGGCGTTGTTTTAATCCACGGACTTACCGATTCGGCCTTTCAAATGAAAGATATAGGCATATTTTTTAAGCGGCAAGGTTTTTGGGTGCGCAGTATCACCTTGCCGGGGCATGGCACTATGCCTGGAGATTTAACTCGAGTGCAGTTAGCTACTTGGCAGAAGGCGGTGGCTTATGCCGTCTCTGATTTAGCCAAGCGAGTGAGTAATATTTATCTATGCGGCTATTCGACAGGCGGCGCTTTGGCACTAGAGTTTGCTTTACGTTTATCACAAATCCAAGGATTGATTTTATTTGCTCCTGCGCTACGGTTAAAACGCTATATTGAAATGGCGGTGCGAGCTCAAATGTGGGTTAAAACTTTTTGGAAGAGGGCAGACTGGCTAAGTATAGAGCCAGAATTGGATTATGCTAAGTATAGTTCTTTATCCGTTAATGGCGCGTTTCAATTACAATTATTGATTAACACGCTTGCTAAACAAATACCACAAACTAAATCAGCTATTCCAACTTTTATGGTGATGAGTGATGCCGATGAACTTATTGATTATCGTGAGACAGTTTCATTATATCGGCAGTTAAAACATCCTTTAAACCAGTTGCTGGTTTATTCTCAGCAAAGTTTTGCCAGTGAAAAGGGAATTATTTACCGAACAAGCTGTTATCCAGAGCAGAAGATTGTTAATTTTCCACATATTGGCTTAGCAACGGCGCCTAGCAATATTCATTATGGTGAGCAAGGGGATTATTTGCCCTATCTTAACTGCCAGGGTAATCCTCAAGTTAAGGATATTTATAAGGGCGCGCTTAAGCTAACCGGCCCCAAAAATTACCGGTTACAGCGGCTCACTTATAATCCCGATTATACCAATCTGTTAGACTTATTAAATGATTGGCTAATTAGCATCCATCGCTAAAAGCTTTAATGATCACAATGTAGCTTTGATTCAGTTTGCTGGTCGGTTATGGCTATTCTACCCACAAAGTTGATAACGATGGCCCGCGCATAATCAAGATTGTGATCGACGGGGCAATAATAAAATTTTCCTGCATTACCTGGATTGATGCCAGTTGGCTGCATAATTAAATAGTTTTGCTTGGCTTGCCAGCGGAAGGTGCCTTGTTCTAGAGGCACTTGCCAAATGCGTAGTAAATCCTTTTTATTGGCTACCTTTCCAGCTGCGGTTTCATCGATAAACACCATAAAATCACCTAACCAATTTGGATTACAGGTTTCATGGTCTAGGCTCGCACAGAAAGTAACGGCCGTATGTAGTTTAATCGCGCTTAACCTAGCATAATTTAATAAATTAACCAATTGATAGACGGTAGTTTGCGTTTTTTCCTGTTGAGCAAAATCCTGGAAAGCGGGGAGGGCCACGATTACTAAAATAGCAGAGATGCTGAGTACCAGGCAAAGCTCAAATAAACTATAGCCAAATAACCGGAGTCTAGTCATGAGTAAATAAAGATTTGATTATCTTTTTGATATAATAGCTTATTTGTAAACTATTATAAATATTTTGTTTGGCTTAGTTGTGGTAGAAATGTTCTAACCTATTAGTTATGACTAACCGAGGGTGTGATTATTAACATATCCGCTGTTCTAGGGAGCTTAAGCTCCCTAGAGCACTTTTAGTGGCTGAAAGGGTATAAGAATTGATTTATAAAGTCTCTAAGGCCTTTTTAATCAATAAAAAATCTTTATAAGCCTCTTTTTTCTGACCCGGTGAACGCAATAAATAAGCCGGGTGATAGGTGACTAACAAGGGGGTGCCCGTATCTCTAAAGGTAAATTGCTGGCCCCTAAGCTTAGCCATGGTTTCGTTAGTACCCAGTAAATACTGCGCGGCAATACGGCCCACCGCTACCATGAGCTTAGGTTTTAATAAAGTAAGCTGGCGATCCAAATAAGGCGTACAATTAGCCGTTTCCTCGGGTTTAGGATCGCGATTATTAGGCGGCCTGGACTTTAAAATATTGGTGATATAAATATCTTCCCGTTTTAAGCCAATGGCTTTTAGCATCTCGGTGAGTAGCTGGCCGGCGCGGCCAACAAAGGGTTTTCCTTGTAAGTCTTCATTGGCTCCGGGGGCCTCACCAACGATGACTAAGTCTGCGTTATGGTTACCATCACCAAATACGTGGTGAGTGCGGCTTTGCGATAATAAGGGGCATAAGGTGCAGGCTGCCACCCTGGCTGCTAATTCTTCCCAACTCAGTTCAGAAACTGGTTTTTCGGATTGAGTATTGATAATATCGTTAGCCATAACCTGCTCCGTGTTAACAGCAGTATTGCGGGATATCCAGCGTTGAATACCCATTTGCTGTAAATAATAATCATGCTGATTTTTCGTCATATTTTAAACTACTTAGGTCTTAGATTCACTTAAAATTCTTTGTGCCATCTGGATAATTTTTTTACGTCTAAACAAGAGTTGCAAACGATTACCACCCGTTTGCCGCCAAAGCACCGTTGAGCGAATTCCAGCCAGTAGCAAGGCCCGGATTTTATCCAAAATGGCTGGTTGAGTCAGGAGTTCAGGTTTGCCTATGACTTGTATACGCCATTTAAAGGTACTTAAGGTATTTAAGTAGATATCTGCTAAATTGGCTAAAGCATTGGGGTGAGTCGTTTCAAAAAAAACCAATTGTTGTTTAGCCTTAGTGATTCTTTCTGTCATTAGCGACATGAGTTGTTGATTACGCGTCAATTTACGCTCTAGATAAATTAAACCTAGTACATAGCGAGCAAGATCGGCATCGGAGTTTTTTTTGGGAGAACTTAGGAGATCGATTAACTTTTCTAATCCTAACTGTAGAAACTCCGCGCCACTGTAAACAGAAGCGGCATCTTGTGGCTCGGTGATATAAAGGGTATTGATACTGGTTTTAAACGGTTGTTGCTCGCATTGACCCGTAAAAGCGATCTGTTTAACAAGGCCTACCGCTTGAAAGATGCCAGCAAGTGCCAAGGTGTTATTATAT
>JAQSXL010000152.1 GCA_029256685.1 Gammaproteobacteria bacterium
TAACAAGATAAGGATTTTTCACCAAGGACAAAACTTATTACCCTAGGCGTATTTTTTAAATAGAGTTGGGTATTCACATGCGCCGCTATGGGTTAACAGATGAACAATGGTCACAGATAGAGCATGTATTGCCTGACAGAAAAGGAACGATTGGCGCAACAGCAAAAGATAATCGCTTATTTGTTGAAGCGGTTTTATAGTGTTATTGAGCTGGCATGAGTGGAATTATGAATAAACAAATCTGAAGATTAACTAGAGCGTGTTTATTTATTAATAATTATTAATGGCTAGACACCTCTATCTTAATAAGGTAAAGATGCCTAGCCGATTTTCAAGTTAAAACCTTATTCTCCCTGTCCTAAAGAATAAACCACTTTACCATCGAATTTATATAAATTTTCGGTTTTGATAATCTCTAAACCTTTAGCATTAATGGCTGCCTGCAGCTCTATAACTTGCTGATAACGCATTGCAGCAGATTTACTATCGAACCGGCAGCGCCAATGATCGGTACAAAAAGTTTCTGGTTGCCCCTCTGGCCATACCTGAGTACCCCGATTAGAGATACCCGATAATTGTAAGGCTGCAGTTTCACAGGTTTTTAACTGCTCTGCCAGTTTATCGGCCTGGGTATTGGCGGCATATAAAAATATATCGATCCCGACTAATTCACGCTGCATAGTGTCAAACTCGCTAGGCCGCTGATATGTCAGTTCAATGGGACAATAATCATTACGATAAGTAGCTGGAGCAAATTTTTCCGGCAACTTACCTAATCTTTCAACTACGGCTTTGGCAAACTCTTGCGTACCTACTTTTTTACGGCTTAGCGCTGGATCATAAATATCAGCGGTGTGAATTCCCTCCTCCAGCGTTCTTAGCCAAGCATTTTGAATTTTTTCTGCAACCTCGGATTGACCAATATGCACTAACATCATGATAGCCGCTTGCAATAAACCAGAGGGATTAGCAATATTTTTGCCGGTAATATCGGGTGCCGAGCCATGAATAGCCTCAAACATTGCACAATGATCGCCGATATTAGCCGAGCCCCCTAAACCCACAGAACCTGCAACCTGAGCGGCCACATCGGAAATAATGTCACCGTACAAATTAAGAGTAACAATCACATCAAACTGCTCGGGCGTATCAGCCAAACGGGCGGTACCAATATCGATGATCATATGATCGGCGGTAATTTCCGGATATTCCTTAGCAATTTGGTCGAAGATCTTATGAAATAATCCATCCGATAACTTCATAATATTATCTTTGGTAAAACAGGTTACCTTGCTACGGTTATTTTGCCTTGCATACTCAAAGGCATAACGGATAATTTTCTCACTGCCAGGCACGCTGATTAATTTCAAACACTGAATCATCTCGGGTGATTGTTGATATTCTATCCCACCATATAAATCTTCTTCATTTTCTCTAACAATGACCACATCCATTTTAGGGAATTTAGTTTTAACATAAGGACTATAAGCAATACAGGGGCGCACATTCGCATATAAACCTAAGGTTTTACGGACTGTCACATTTAAACTTTTTACCCCGCCCCCTTGTGGTGTGGTAATTGGGGCTTTCAAAAATACTTTGGTGCGGCGTAACGACTCCCAGCTGCTTGGCTCAATACCGGCCTGAACTCCCTTTTGATAAAGCTTTTCACCAATCTGAATGGTTTCAATAGCAATATTAGCGCCTGCTTCACGCAAAACCAGTAACGTGGCTTCCATAATTTCTGGGCCTATGCCATCGCCACGAGCTACAGTAATGGGGGTTGGTTGGGTCATATTCTCTCCTCGAATTGTATTTGTAACTAATAAATAGATCAGAGCATTAATGCTTTGGATAGCCCAGTTAAAATAAATAGACGGTGAATATTTTCTATAAGTTCCACTGTAAGTATCCTTACCGCAGAAGGTTTATTTTAACTAGGCTATCCAAAGCCTTCACAAAATACTTTTATTTAAATTTTAATTATGAGTTAATTTTGTTAATATTAAGCTAAATTCCTCAAACGCAGTATTATATGTCATTCGTGATCGTTTTAACATGGGTTCTTCCCATCTTATCCTTAGGTTTTAGTCTACTTATCATTTACAATCAAGCTTGCCAGCGACGTAATTTTGATAAACTAACCGGCCAACTCGACGAAAGAAGCCGCAATCAAGAATTGAACCTACAAGAGATCAAAAATCAATCTCAGCAACTCAAAGAAAAGTTAACCCATGAATTGCAACAATATCGGCAGGCCTTTGATAAGCATCAATTTGAAAGCCTAAAAACCTTGCAAGCCAGTATAACCCTAAGCATGACCGAAATACGTAGCCAGGTCACCGAATCACTACAAACTAATACGCAAAACTTAAGTCAGCGCGTGGAAAAATTAACCGAAAAGACCCAGCAACAATTACAAGAAATCAGCGGCCAAGTCGAAAAAAGGCTAGCCGATGGCTTTGAAAAAACCACGGCCACTTTTACCGACATTGTGAAACGCTTGGCATTAATTGATGAGGCTCAGAAAAAAATTACCGAATTATCGAGTAATGTGGTAAGCCTACAAGAAGTACTCTCTGATAAACGCTCCCGTGGAGCCTTTGGTGAAATTCAACTCAACAGCCTAATCGGCAACATGCTACCCGCTAATCATTTTGCGTTGCAACATACCTTAAGTAATGACAAGCGCGTGGACTGTATTTTATTTCTACCAGAACCTACCGGTAACATTTGTATAGATGCTAAATTCCCCTTAGAAAATTACCGCCGGGCCACCGATTACTCACAAGCAGAAGCCGATAGACGAATGGCTGAAAGCCAATTTAAACAAGATATTCGTAAGCATATCCAAGACATTGCCAATAAATATATCATCGCCAATGAAACCGCCGATGGCGCCATCATGTTTATTCCGGCCGAAGCAGTTTTTGCCGAAATCCATAGCAACTATCATGAACTGGTGGAAGAAGCGCAACGTTTAAGAGTATGGTTGGTATCTCCTACCACACTCATGGCCGTGCTAACCACCGCACGCGCCGTGTTAAAAGACGCCGCAACTCGCAAACAAGTTCACATTATTCAGGAGCATTTAAATAAGCTGGGTAAGGACTTCGAACGCTTCCAACAACGTATGGATAACCTCGCTAAACATATTGATCAAGCCCAAGCCGATGTTAAAGATGTGCATATTTCCGCTAAGAAAATTAGTGCCCGCTTTGATAAGATTGAGCAAGTTGATTTAATAGAAGCCAAGCTTGCAGTAGAGTTACTAGATGCTTAGCCCATTGCTTAGAAAAAATTGCTAAATAAAATTAATATTTATTAGATAATCGGTTTATAGGGCTAAATATGCTTGAATCTACACGACTATTTAGCTAATTATTTGTTTGATTAATTGCTGTTGAAATCCCATTAAACTTAGGCCACCACCCGAATGAATAATTAAGGCCTTGCCAGATAATTTTTGCTTTTCAATAATGATAGGAACTTCTATAAATAATTTAGCCGAATAAATCGGATCGGTTAAAAAACCTTCTTGCTGCGCGATACGACTGATAGTTTTAAAAATGGTTGGATTAGTCGAACCAAAGGCTTTTGCCTTTGTAGGCCGATAAAATCGGATACGCCCTATTAAAAAATCCATGGCTAATTTTTCACCAATCAGTTTTTCAAACCCAAGTTTAAATGACTCTAGCCTTTGTAAGAATGAAGCCTCTTCCTCCGCTAATAAAAGTACATGCGCCAGAACATCTCTTCGTAACCAACTAAAGGCTAAAATAGTCGCTATAGCGATGAGTCCTGTGCCCGCATCAATAAAAATATGATCAAATTGTTTAGCGATAAGCTGTTCGTTTTGCAGAATATCTAAGGCTAAAGTTAAGGCGCCTGGCAAGGCCGGTAAAACGCTTGCGCCTTCGGCGATTAGGTAAGTATGTTTCTCACTAAGCCTACGACCATAATCTTGCGCGATAGCTTCTACACTAGGCCATTCTTGCCGCGAAATCCAATGGATATTTTTTTCGGGTACGAATAAACGGGTCAGTAATAAATTGCCCTTTAACGAATGACTTTTATCACCTAGCAAGAATAAATGGGGTTCAATAGCATTTTCGATTAATAGTTGGCTTAAACTTAAAATATTATTGGAATGACTGCTACCCATAAGAATGGTCGTGTCAATTTTGTTATTTAACAAATAGGGAATCAACGATAGATATTTACGCAATTTTGAACCACTTACCCCAAAGCTTAGCTCATCATCGCGCTTAACATAGCAATCTAGAGTGGAGGTATTAAACGTTTTGAGTTTATGGACACGGGTGTGATACGGATAATCCACTAAAGGTTGAATCACTTGCGTGAGTTTTTTAATTTTATCCATGATCATCGCCTATACTTTAGCTAGCTTTATATATCAGTATCTCAGAGCGCATTTTTTAAATCGGCAAAGCGGTTTGCATCCGTAATAGCCATCTTGGAAATAATGGCACCTCCTAATTACACAACCTTAGAGTTCTTTATTCATTATGAGCTTGTCCCGTAATTATCTTAAGTAACAGCTTATTAGAAATCAAGCCGATTCCCTGATATAATTTCTGCCATCCTAATTTTGAGCCCAAAGCCATGAAATCTTTTGCCAGTGATAATTATTCGGGTATCTGCCCCGAAATTATGCAAGCCATTCAACAAGCGAATCAAGAACATGTATCTTCTTACGGCAACGATCCTTTTACTCATCAAGCTCTAACATTATTAAAACAAACCTTTGGTGAAAATATTGTCGCTTATTTTGTATACAATGGTACCGCGGCTAATACGCTGGCGTTAAAATCCCTATTGCGTAGTCATCATGCAGTAATTACAACAGACTGCTCCCATATCATTACCCAAGAAGTTGGCGCCGTCGCTAATTTTACTGGCAGCAGCTTAATT
>JAQSXL010000153.1 GCA_029256685.1 Gammaproteobacteria bacterium
GAAACTACCGCTACAACATCATACCCTTGCTGCTTATCGCTAATAATACGGTCAGCAACGGCTTGAATCCGCTCCACACTACCTACCGAAGTACCACCATATTTATGTATAAGTAATGCCATATTATTTAATTTTCGCTTCAACCCATGAATAAATCGATTTTAATGCCGTTGGCAAAGCCTCAGGTTGGGTGCCGCCCGCTTGAGCCAAATCGGGACGCCCACCTCCTTTACCACCGACCTGTTGAGCAAGATAATTTACCAACTCACCCGCATGGACCCTTGCTAAGCAATCCTGGGTTACCCCTGCAATTAATACTACCCGGTTATCTAATACGCTAGCTAATACAATCACAGCGGAGCTTAATTTTTGCTTCAATCGATCCAATAGTTCGCGCAAGGCTGCCGCATCTGTTTGTGGAATTTGCTGCGCTAATACCTTAATTCCATTCATATCTACGGCTTGATCCACCAGTTCATTACCTAAATTGCCTGCCAATTGACGTTTTAGTTGAGAAAGGTCTTTATCTAATAATTTTTGTCGTTCTAAGGTGTGAGTTAACTTATCTAACACCCCATGGACATCTGTTTTTAATAATTGCGCTGCCTTTGCCAATTTTTCTTGCTCGGTCTGCAGCCAATCAAGCGCATACTCCCCGGTTACCGCTTCGATGCGACGGATGCCAGCAGCAATCCCTGATTCAGAGACTATTTTAAATAAACCTATATCGCCCGTTCTATTGACATGGGTACCACCACATAATTCCATAGAGAAATCCCCCATGGATAATATTCGTACTCTAGCATCATATTTTTCGCCAAATAAAGCGAGTGCGCCCTTCTGCTTTGCTTGTTCGGGCGTGGCTAACTCGGTAATGACCGGGTGATTGGCTCGAATTTGCTGGTTCACTAAGCGCTCTATGGCGGTAAGCTGCTCTGGACCAATGGGCTCAAAATGAGCAAAATCAAAGCGTAGCCGAGCAGGTTCAACCAAAGAACCCTTTTGCAAGACATGTTGGCCCAAAATTTTACGTAAAGCCGCATGCAATAAATGGGTAGCCGAATGATTGAGCATGGTAGCCTTGCGCAATATCTCATCAACCGCAGCCCTTACCTTGTCCCCAACCTTTAAACTACCGGTTTGCATAAAACCGGAGTGCAGATAAGCCTTAGCTTGCTTTTGAGTATTCTGCACCACAAAAACCACATCATTATTTAGCCGTAATAAGCCTTTATCACCAAGCTGCCCTCCCCCTTCTGCGTAAAAGGGTGAAGAATCAAGTACCACAATGCCTTGTGATCCGGCCGTTAATTTAGCTACGGTTTTACCATCGGCCAATAAAGCCACTATCTGGCTCTCACTACTTAAGGTTTCATAGCCAATAAAATCCGTTTCGGCTTGCAACTGCAATTCGGCATGTTGACTTAAAGCAAAATGACTTGCTTCCCTAGAGCGTCCTCGCTGCGCTTGCATTGCTTGATTAAAACCCTCTTGGTCAATGCTAAAGCCCTGCTCTCTGGCAATGTCAGCCGTTAAATCCGGAGGAAAACCATAGGTATCATAAAGCTTGAAAACTATGTCACCTGGAATGACTTTGACAGTTAATTTAGCCAGCTCATGATCTAATAGCTTTAAACCATGTTCTAAGGTACGGGCAAATTGTTCTTCTTCTTGCTTTAATACTCTCTCGATATGTGCCTGGGAATTGGCTAATTCTGGATAAGCCTCCCCCATAGTCGTTACCAGATGAATAACTAATTTATAAAAGAAAGGTTCTTTTAAACCTAATTTATGTCCATGCCGTACCGCTCGGCGGATAATACGGCGCAATACATAACCACGGTCTTCATTCGCTGGAATAATACCATCCGTTATTAAAAAAGCTGAGGAACGAATGTGGTCGGCAATAACACGAAGTGAGGCGTGGGTAAGATCAGGTTTACCCACCAATTCTGCAATTGCAGTTAATAAAATTTTAAAAGTATCAGTATCATAGTTGCTATGCACGCCTTGCATGACGGCAGCCAGACGCTCTAACCCCATGCCGGTATCTACCGAAGGTTTAGTGAGTGGCTTTAATTCACCATTAGCTAACCGCTCAAACTGCATGAACACTATGTTCCAGATCTCAATATAGCGATCGCCATCGGCATCGGGACTACCGGGTGGTCCGCCCGGGATTAAAGGACCGTGATCATAAAAAATTTCGGTACAAGGTCCGCAAGGCCCCACATCACCCATGGCCCAAAAATTATCTTTTTCACCACAGCGGGAAAAACGGCTGGGATCAATTTTTAATTCTTTTAACCAAATCTCGGCGGTCTCATCATCTTTTTCAAAGACGGTAACCCATAGTTTTTCTTTAGGTAACTTTAATACTTGGGTTAAAAAACTCCAAGCAAACCGGATGGCTTCACGCTTAAAATAATCACCAAAGCTAAAGTTGCCCAACATTTCAAAAAAGGTATGGTGACGGGCGGTATAACCAACATTTTCTAGATCATTGTGTTTACCACCGGCTCGTACACAGCGTTGTACGGTAGTAGCCCGGCTATAAGATCGTGAATCCAAGCCCAAAAATACATCTTTAAATTGCACCATCCCGGCATTAGTAAACAATAAGGTTGGATCATTGCCTGGGACAAGCGAACTGGAAGGGACTATGGTATGGCCCTGTTCTTGAAAGTAATTTAAAAAAAGTTTGCGTAACTCTGCACTTTTCATATATCTGCGCATTTTAGGATAAAATTGAACACAATAGCTTAACAGATAAATATAGGACTGTCTTGTATTTAATCCTTTATTAAGCTTGCAAATTTTGGGGTTCGTTTGCCAGGCAAAAAGGCCTATCAGCCATGTTATACCAACGGATTTTATATGTTAAGTAGCTCCCGCGCAATTGCTCAAAACGGCAAGCGAAAAATTCAATATTAGAGACCGCCTACTTAATTTTACAGCCTGCTATGAAGAGGCTCATTGCTAGAGTTAACACCGCAAGCCTTGGTCCGGATGCTAAAAATTAATTCAAAGTTTTGCCTAGCATTGTATTGCAAGAAAATCTTTGGGTAGTATCATTACTATATTCTCAATTTCAAGTTAAAGCTCATTATGGCAAGCAGCTTAAATTCCTGCATCAAGGCAAGTTTAGCTATATTCCCGGTGATGGATAAACGACTATCTGTGACTGATAAAAACTAGATTGTACTTATTTGTATAGCAATAAAAGGAGCTACCATGCAACAAAAAACCATAGAATATTTTGACGGTGAACAAAAGCTGCTAGGACAATTGTTTTTTAAACCGGAAATCGCTCAATCACAACCCGCGATTATTGTATTTTCTGCTTTCGAGGGTTTGAGTCATTTTACCTTGAGTTATGCTAAGCAACTCGCGGAACAAGGCTATATTATTTTTGCGGCCGATATGTATGGCAATGGTAGCACAGCCAATACTATAGCAGGTTGTTTTGAGCTTATTGGTCCTTTTTTACAAGATCGCAGCTTGGTGAGAACTCGCGCAAACTTAGCTTATGAAACCTTAATCCAACAACCTGGAGTCAATAAGGCTAAAATTGGCGCCATAGGCTTTTGCTTTGGTGGCATGTGTGTGTTGGAATTGGCAAGAAGCGGTGTAGACTTACCAGCAGGCGTAAGTATTCATGGAGTATTAGCAAAATCAGACTTAGTGACTCATCCCATTAAAACAAAACTACTGGTGCTGCATGGCTATCAAGATCCACAAGTGCCCCCTTCCCAGTTACAAGAATTTGCTAAGGAAATGGCACAGGCGAATGTCGATGATTGGACTTTTACCTTTTTTAGTCATGCTAAACATTCCTTTACCGATCCACTCACCGGCACTTTTGATCCGGAAAAAGAAAAAACCATGGGGCGCGAATATAATAAGGTGGCAGCAGAACGCTCATTTCGCTATGCAGTTGATTTTTTCAATGAAACGTTGCTAAAGAGCTAATAGCTAGCGGGCTTAATATATGCCTAACCTGCTGGATAATTTTGTTAAAATAGGGTTTATACCCTTGCTACTAATAAATCTTCCCTTGCCAGGACATAGAGGTAATGCCAACACGCTGTGAATACCTCCTTGTACGCTCTATAGTTTTTCATCCTTGAAAAACAAGGTTGGCTTATACCTCTATGTCCTGGCAAGGGAAGATTATTTAATATAAATGGTATTAGTTACTTAAGATAGCCTTCATGCAACTGATTTTTTGCGCTACGTGCTCATGTACTTTATGTACCCTGCGCTGCGGTTCTCGAAAATTAGCCCTTTCTGACTCAGCCTAGCGAGTTTGAAAACACTCTCTTACTTAGCTATTTTAAATATCTTCTTGACATGTGGCCTGCTCAAAACTAAAGCCACGGTATTGTAAAAATCGAAATTGCTTAGCTTGTTCCACTAAATCGTGAGGTTGATCCCCTCCAAATTTTTTAATTCTAACCTTAGCCGCTAACTCAAACCAGTTAACAGCATTGTCATCTAAGCATTCGTCAATTAAACAATTGTCAATCCCGCGCGCCAACAATTCCTGTCGAATACGGATGGGCCCATAGCCCTGCCCTGAGCGATGATTAATATAACTCTCGACGAAACGTTCATCACTCAATAAGCTCTCACTAGTAAGCTCATCTAAAATTTGATTGATAAGCGAACTCGGACTACCCTTTTTACCTAGTTTTTGATAAAGCTCAAAACGACTATGCTCACGGCGAGCGAGCAAATCCATCGCTGCTCGCCTTACCGCTTTCCGATCTTGCCAATCGGTTTTAGACTTCTTCAACAACACCGCTAACTTCCAGTTTCTCTGGATTGCGTTTTGGTAGTAGTTTCTCACGCACCAAGGCTTCAATTTCTTGTGCCACGGATG
>JAQSXL010000014.1 GCA_029256685.1 Gammaproteobacteria bacterium
ATAAAGGTGTCATTCCCCAGCCCATAGACTTAAGCCTATGCCATGTAAAGCATAACAATAATGCGTGGTACTGGTTGGCAGGTAGTGATGCGCGCGTCCGCATCTTTCAAGCTTTATTAGATAAAGGTATTATTCCCCAGCCCATAGACTTAAGCCCCTGCCGTTCAAATAATAATACATGGTACTGGCTGGCGCGTAGCGATGCACGCATTCCCATCTTTCAAGCTTTAATAGATAAAGGCATTATACCTCAGGCAATAGACTTAGACGCATATCATCCGAGCAATAATACTAATACTTGGCATTGTTTGGTTAAACGTCAAGCGCATAAATTATTAGTACAGTTACTTGATTTAGACTTTATTCCAGCAAATAAAATTGAGCAAATGTATGCCACATCAGAACATCAAAAAATAATAAATAAAATAAATAAGCGCCGTGAACTTTTAATTCAAGTTTCTACTGATTTAAAGATTAAACAGAACAACGAAGCCGCCGTCCTTTTAACACGCGATGACATCAAACAGTTTTATGGTTTTTTGTATTTATTTTTAGGGATGGAAAATAAACAAAACCCTTGTATTAATTTACCAGTAGAAATCTGGCATCAACTAGGCGAATATTTATTACCACCATCCATTACATTCGAAAAATTTAAGAGATTGCTGTCAGATAAGAATAAATCAGCCATCATAAAACATCATGTCACAAAGTTAATTGATGAGTACAATGGTACATTTTTTCGCCGCCACCCTCATAAAAACAGGGCTATTAGTTTAAAGCAAGCTATAATAGAAAATAATAGCTCCCCCGTCGAACTATTATACGAACAATATTGCATGGGTATAATGCCTGGTAAAACCCCCTACAAAAATCCATCTAGTAAATATCAACAGTCATTTACACATAAAGTCACGGATGATGATTTCTTAGCTATTCTTCAGGAAGGTAAGTTCTTTAGGTGAACTTGATCCAGCTTTGTGAAAATATTGCGTCTTTAGTTTTTTGTCTAACCCTGACGAGGGTTCGCACCCTCTCTATCTTGTTTCTAATTAAATTCCATAATTAACTAGAGTTTAGCTATCAGTTTAATTTGGCGGAGAGGGAGGGATTCGAACCCTCGTGGGGCGTTAACCCCCATTCGATTTCGAGTCGACGCCGTTATGGCCACTTCGGTACCTCTCCAATAAGCGTAAATTATATAGAAATTTAAATTTTTGAATAGTAAAAAATCTTAGAACCAGTCCTTTATTTTAGTAAAAAGAGAACGTTTTTCGTTTTTGGGGTTGGGTAAACGCTTAGAAAAATCATTTCCGGGCGGCACTATAGAAACGGGTTCCAATTTAGCTGTTTCTTTAACCTTTGCAATGGGATAATAGTCTTGCATGGCCTTATTATCTAAATCAACGGGGATTTGCAACGCCGCTTCACAACGAGATTGTAAATACTGGTTATCATTACGTTTTTTTATAAATCCATGTTCACCATAAATATGAGCGCAGCCCGTCAAAAGACCACCTACCATCAAACTTACTATTATTCTAAATTGCATTCTAAAACCCTTATATCGGCATGTCGTAAAGCTTTATTAACTGCTTCGTGATATTTATTATTTAAAGATGTTAATGGTAACCGGATTCCTTCAGGAATCAAGCCCATTTTATTAAGTGCCCATTTTACCGGAATAGGATTAGCTTCGAGAAACAAATCTTTATGCAATGGCATTAATTGTTTGTTTATTTTAATAGCTAATTCTTGATTACCATTTAAGGCGGCCTTATACATGAGGTGATTGAGTTCGGGCGCCACATTTGCGGTAACCGATATCCCACCTATTGCGCCATTGAAAATGGCCTCTAGAGCGGTTGCATCATCGCCACTATAAACATCAATTTTTTCACCGCATTTGTCGAGAATTTCGACTATCCGGGAAATTTCTCCGGTCGCTTCTTTAATACCTACAATATTTGGGATCTGCGCTAAACGAGCCACCGTATCGGGTAACATATCACATGCGGTTCTTCCCGGTACATTGTATAAAATGATAGGCAAACCAACGGCATTAGCAATGGCCTTGTAATGTAAATATAAACCTTCTTGCGAGGGTTTTATATAGGCAGGTGTCATAATTAAGCAGCCATCCACACCTTGATGCATGGCCAGCTCGGTTTGCTTAATGGCTTGATGAGTGGCATTGGCTGCAGTACCTGCAATCACAGGTATACGGCCATTGACCTGTTCAACCACATGCCGGATCACGTCTTGCTGCTCATCTGTTGATAACAAAGAAGCCTCACCCGTAGTACCCGCGGCTACTATTGCATCGGTACCCTGATTAATGTGCCATTCAACGAGCGCTCGTAAACTATCAATAGCTAAGGAACCGTCGTTAAACATGGGAGTAATAAGCGCTACCATACTACCGTGAAACATCTTGAAATCTCCTTTTGGCATGAAATGCTAGGAAAAAATTGCCTTAATCCTTGATGGTTTTGTAATAGATCTTAATAAAAAGTGTAAATCAAAGCTAATTTCTGCACAAGCCAAATTAGCGAGGCTAGATTATTCTACGAATCATGTTAAACTTTAGCGCTTTAGTAAATGTAATATAGATAAAATGAATACTAGTAACCTTGTTATTACTGCCTTAACCCAAAGTAGTATTGATGCTCCAAGTAAAATAGCAACGCTCATTACTGAAAGTGGTTGCAATATTATCACTAACCGGATGGTTGTGATGGGGCAAGAATGCATGATCAGCATGCAAGTCGTCGGTAATTGGAGCAGTATCGCTAAGCTCGAGCATAGTCTTCCTAATCTGGAAAAAAAGCATGGCTTTGCCTTAATAAGCCGTAGAACCGAACCCAAGAAGTTTGACTCACCCGTATTACTCTATACCATTCAGGTAATTGGTATTGATAAACCTGAAATTGCTCAACAAATCTATAACTTTTTTGTTACAGAAAGAGTTTATGTACAAGAAGCCTATGGCGATAGTTACCTTGCTAATCAAACCAGCACGCGTATGTTAACCTTAACCATGATCATTGCCATACCCGGCGATATTCCCATTTTTGAACTTAGGGAACGCTTTCTAGTATTGTGCGACCAACTTAATCTTGATGCAATTATGGAACCTCATAAAGGTTAACGAATATGACTATTCAGTTAAATTTTCCTGTCCCTGATTTCGCTTTGCCAGCAACAGATGGCCATACGGTTACACTTAGCGCTTTAAAAGGCCATCCTGTGATTCTGTATTTTTATCCTAAAGACAATACACCCGGTTGCACCAAACAAGGGGAATGCTTTAGGGACAAGCATCCAGATTTTACTAAACTGAATGCAATTATCTTAGGTGTTTCCCGAGATAGCTTAAAATCGCATGCAAATTTTAAAACCAAATTTAATTTCCCCTTTGAATTACTGTCTGATATCGATAGTAAGGTTTGCGAACTTTATGAGGTCATTAAAGATAAAAATATGTATGGTAAGCAGGTTAAAGGCATAGAGCGTAGCACTTTTTTAATCGATAAAAATGGCATCCTGCGTCAAAAATGGCACAAAGTAAAAGTGGATGGCCATATTGATGAAGTTCTTAGCGCGCTAGCAAAAATCTAATCCTTATGCCTTCTGTAGCCGGCCATGCCTTAGCCATTGCTTTAACTAAGCTGGCTAAGGTTGGCAATTCTTAACATTAAAGCTTCTCAATAAGAAAAAAATATTTATCTTGCTGCTGATGAGACGCTAGCAATTTGTTAGCACTAACCTCAGTAAAAACCTTGAAGTCTATGATTGAACTAGGATCGGTGCAAATCACTTCTAGCACCTGCCCTCTCTGCATTTGCTTTAGCTGCTCTTTAGCTTTTAACAAAGGCAGCGGGCAGATCAAACCACTGGTATCAACCACTTTATCGGCTTGCTTCATTATCTTTCCAATTGCCGTAATACCGATACCATTTCATAAGCGCAGTCTACCGACTCACGGCCCTTGTGACCATGTTTACCACCCGCCCTTGCCAATGCCTGTTCGATATTTTTAGTCGGTAAAACCCCAAAAATAACCGGTATCTCTGCTTCTAAGGCGACTTTTTGACAGCCAAAACTCGCTTGTTGACAAACATAATCGTAAATATCGGTTTCACCGCGAATGACCACGCCTAAGCAAATAATGGCTTCATAGCCATTATTTTTTGCTAACTGTTTAGCGACTAAAGGAATTTCCTCAACCCCAGGCACCCAAACTACGGTTATTTGTTCATCACTGAATTCAAGCTCTTTTAACCGCTCAATGGCACCTTGGCAAAGGGTTTCAACGATTTCATAATAAAAACGGCTTGCTACAATAGCAATGTTAAAAGACGATTTGATATCTTGGGCAATAATATTATGCATGAATGATTCTCAATAATCGGGGTTGGATGGGTAGTTTATTATGTTTAGCTGTTAGATGAAATACCCTTTTTAGCATTTATCACAAGTTTCGCACTTAGTGCGAAACTTTTATTTATATTCATCACGCAAGACTCTACGTATGATTTTATTAGTAGCGGTTCTTGGCAAATTAGCTATAAATACAACCTCATGGATTTTAAACATGGGATTTAAATGCTCTTTTATCGCTGGTTGCATTATTTTTTGCCAAGCTACTGTATCGGCTTGAACATTTTCGGTAGCCACTGCATAAATCACCAGTAAATCGGGGCCACCTTCGGGTGGTTTTACTGCAACTGCCGCCGTTTCTTTAATACCCGGTAAATTATTCAAAACCCGCTCGATCTCCACCGAACTAATTTTAATACCACCTAGATTCATAGTATCATCGGCCCGGCCTAATGCCTGGTAATAGCCATTATGCAAATGTGCTAATTCATCGCCATGTCGGCGCAATAATCGGCCATCGGCTAATTGAGGCATACCCGCAAAATAAATGTCATAATGATCGCGATTAAGTAACTCGGTAGACAACCCTATAGAAGCTCCTACCAGCCCTACCTCACCATTTTTAGCTGGTTCACCTTGCTTATCAAATAGCACAAAATCAAGGCCAAGCGCGGGTGTGGTAAAGGTAGCCGGTATGGCAGGTTGCACTAAAGTGCCGGTGATATATCCACCACCTATTTCGGTGCCCCCGCAATATTCGATGACAGGTTTATTATTGGCTAATTGCATTAAATATAGCATGTCATCTGCATTAGAGCATTCTCCGGTTGAGCTAAAGCACTTGATACTTTGCCAATTTAAACCTTCCATACAACCATTTGCCCGCCAGGTTTTTACCAAGCTGGGGACTAAACCTAATACGTTCACCTTGGCGTTTTGGATAAATTCACCAAAGGCTCTTTCCGTAGCTAAACCCTCATAAATTGCAAGAGTCGCTTGATTTAATAAGGCAGCATAAATTAGCCACGGCCCCATCATCCAACCAAGACTCGTAGGCCAAGCCAAAATATCATGGGCTTTAATATCATGATGAAAATAGGCATCACCCGCACATTTTATAGGTGTGGTATGCGTCCAGGGTATCGCCTTGGGTTCGCCGGTTGTACCAGAAGAAAATAAAATAGTTGTATGAGCCTGGGGTTGAGCTGCAAATGTGGTAAAGGTCTCGGCCGAATTGGCAATATAATCCTGCCAATAAACATCGCAATCTCGTTTAGTGATGGGTTGTTGGTTAATAAGAATGACTTGCTTAGCTTCGGCTTTAACTACTTTTTCATAAAGAGGTAAGCGTTTATCACCACGGTTACAATAATCACTGGCAAAAACCGCTTTAACCTTAGCAATTTGCAACCGGGTTATAATTTCATCAATGGCAAAACTCTCTGCAATACCCACTACCACGCAACCGGCTTTTATAATGCCTAAATAAATGGCGACCGCTAAAGGTGTCATGGGCATGATAATACCCAATGCATCCCCTGGCTTAAAACCCGATCTAACCACGGCATTAGCCACTTGATTGGATAGTTTATCAAGCTCTTGATAGCTAACCGTTGTCATTTGACCCTGTTCGGCTTGGGCTATGATCGCTATTTTATCAGGGGCTGCCCGAAAACAACTATCGACTATATTTAATTCGGCATGGGGTAACCAATGGGGACTTGTAATACCCGCACTTAGCTCACATATAGCCTTAGGAAATCGCTTAAAAATAATGCCCAGTTGCTTGATGGTATATCGCCAAAAATCTTGATAATGTTCAACAGACCAACGATGCAAGGCATGATAATCTGGCAAGTGTAGATCGCTTAAGGCTTTTGCTATATTGGTTTTATTTATATCACTTTGCGTGGGTATCCATGCTGGAGAATGCTTTTCCTGCATAGGGGCTCCTTTTAATCTTAAAATTCTGTCGGTGTATTTTGGCTAAATATAAACGGATCATGACTAAAAGCAGAGAATAGCGTTTGACTTGCGCTTTCTATGTTTTTATGAAAAATGCTCATGATTTGCATCTTTATCCTTTCAGTTTTAGCCTAAATTCTGTAAATAAGCCTCTCAACTAACTTAACTATCATTTTAATTGACACCAGGATAGCCGCCCTAAGGTTAATTTTTGCTCAATTGGGATAAAACAAATTTCTTTAGAGGCGCGAGTAAAGGTAGTTTGTAAAATAATGGGTCCCCCCCCTGCCCTAGCTATAGCAAAACTACTAAGCCGATAAAAATCTACAAACCGACTCTTTGTTTTTGCTAAGTGAACGCAGGGGTTAAAAGCTAATTTTTCGATGACATAATATACCTTAGCTTTTGGAAAATCACCTTGGCATTGTTGTTGCCACCAAACTACTGGTTGTTGACTTACATTTATTATGGGTTCTGCTAATAGGCATTTAGCTATTTTATTTTTGAATAGGGCTTGTTCTGCTTGTACTAACCCCGCTTCTGCAGCCTCAAAGGCATAACGCTGTTCATTAGCATTTTGACCAAGCTTGGTATGCAATACTGCCGTGTTCATAGCGGTAAGCACCAGCAAACTCAGTAAAAAAACAAAAATTAACACTATTACCAGAATGATTCCGGATTGGCTTCGAGTTAGAATTGAATAATTGCAGTATTTCACCTAAATATATTACCAATAAACTAATATCAGATCCATTCTCATTAACTGATATTAATAGCTTAGTAGTCTAGCTAATACCATAAGTTTCCGCTTGATTTATCAATCTCTTCACTAAACTAGATAAAGGTTTTTCTGGCTGTCCATCCAACTTAATTATCCTAAGTGGGTTGGCTTGTCCACCCGTCGCTTGTTTTAATTGTTCATTGCTAAGAGGCTCTTTATTTTGCACCACATCTGATGATTTTTTCATTATTGACTCCGGTTTTTATTAATACACTATTTAAGTATAGCTAAAAATTATAAATATCAAGCAAGCCAGGTTAAATATCCGTAAGCTATCAGTAAATCTTTCAATTACCCACAAGTTGCATCTACCCTTACTTTTGCAGCATTTTAAAAATTCACGGCCTACCTTAATTAAACTCTTACGCATTTTATCTATTCAATCGGCTAATCAAGATGATAATCTTACTCAGTCTATGCACGCTCTATTGGAAAATACGCATTTTAAAAGAGAGCTCATTCTTGCAGAATGTAACTTGGCTTTGCCTCCAAAACCTGGCGCAAGCTGGTGATAATAGTATGGAGCAACATTTAGGGAAGCTTGTTTAATGGGAAGGGTATTACTAATTAAAAATACACTGCAGGTTAGAATAACGTTGGATTTTTGCTATCATTTCAGCCGTCGTGCTGCAAAAGAGCTTGTGTTTTACATGATTCAGATGCACTTCCACGGTTCTAGGCGAGAGCTTCATTAGAGTACCAATCTCTTTCAAACGTTTACCTTGAGCTACATAAGCCGTACACTGTGCTTCAGAGGGTGTAAGATAAATAGTGAATCCTTCCATAGTCAGAGCATAGCGCTTAATAGGGGCTGCCCTTAAGGCTTGGTTGATTAAGTCGTCACTTAAACTCGCAATGGTTATTTCATTATTAGCAATATTGCAGCGGGGCAAAATAAATCGGTCCGCTTGGGCTTTTCGGATTAAATCGACTCCCTTATCTTTAAAATAAAAAGTATGCCGCCATAAAATGTCCATGTGGTTAAAGTAGAAATTAAGAATTCGGGAATTGTGCTGCTCGGCACCAAAGGTAAAAAATTCGCAGCTACCAAGCCGTTTTTCAATCAGGGTAATGCCATGATCAATGCCAGAGTGTTGCCTGAAGGCATTAAAGCTGGTTTGATCTTTAGCACTAGACCATAACATGCTACCTGAGTGATAGCTCTCCAGTGTTTTATGAAAGACGCCGTAGACATAAAAATCGCGGTAAAAGCGTTCTTGCCATTGGCTATCTGTGCTAAGACACAAGTGCGTTCCATCGGCAAAACATTTAATATAACCGAAAAAGGTAATCCTAAAATAATCGGCCAAATAACGATTAATGGTTCGCATCTCTTCTTGGCCATTCAGGCAGATGCTCTTGGAAAAGCGTTGTAGGTTTAACTGCATGGATACTACCCATTCAGATAAAGAAATTCCCTTTTTATTTTAACTAATTTTTATCGACCATCCAAGAAAAAATCACGTATCTCAGCGGGAGCTGCTGGACTTTTAGCAAAACGCTATTAAATATGCTGATATAATAGCTCTGGAGCAAGTCGCTAATTTAAAGCAAACATCCATTGCTCTTCGCCTAGTCATTTACCATTACAGGTTCAAACGAGTTTTGCCAATAAGCTAATAGCATAAAAAGCTCTAGATTACCGCCTTATCTTTCTACCAATCCACTACTCATACTCTTTAATTTAGCATCAGTAACTACATTGCCGTAAGTCAATTTCAACCACTGCACCATTCCAATACCAGAACGTGCTTTGATTCAATGCCTTGAGGGCATCGTGACAGCTTTTCCCAGGCCGAAATCCATAGGATGAGGTTAAGAAAAGTGGCTCGTATACCTGTGCCAGAATACTATTTACGGCGCTTTGCACCAGTTTGTCTTCTGTACACGCTATAGCAAGCGGTCTTTTACTGCCATCTTCTTTGGGAATTTCTATCCATTTTGCCGGCTGCGGTCGATACGCGCCACGACGAATACGCTGTAGAAGTTGCTTGAGGTTAGCCTCAACACCGTTTTCGACATGCCGTCCGTTCCCACCGCTTTATTTCCATCAAGCTTGTGGTACATTTCTTTCAGCAATGGCATGTTAATAAAATGCCCAAGATTATTGAACACCATCGTCTTGTCTTTTGCTGATAACTCGCTAATGCGCTCCAATTTCGTTTTCCATGTAAGTCCATCAATGCTGGGTATGGACATGGTTCCCCCTTCACACGTGATTTATCTATCAGCTCTTCGCTCCGCGATCGTTACTCGCCTCACCGCTACTACGGCTGATTCAGCCACTTAATACCGTCTCCAGTCACTTGTGTATTTCCAGATACGCCTGAGCATTAAGGGCTTCCCAGGTTGCATCATGTTTCTCTATTAGCTCGCTATCGCCTGTGACCCCGGTGGTTGACATGCATGGGATTGGCTAGATTGACCATTAGCATGTCTGTAGCTTGCTGCCAGCGCGAGGGCATCAGCAACCACAATGTACGGACTTTCGGAGCTATCACGTTCACCTACTGGTTACGGCTCGCTAATTTCATTGTCTACGCTTCAACTCTGAAGCATTTCATTTCTGTAACGGTTCATGTAGCCCTGGTGAGACGCAAACGAATTCACCGCCGGGTTCATACAGTGGGAGTAGGCTCCAAAGTCTATTGTTGCAGCAGTGCGGTGGCCAACTTCTTATAGGCGCAAGAGATTGTTCGTTTGGCGCGAAGCTTTCCCAGGCGACCACGTTTGTGTAACCCCACAAACTAGAGCGCAAGCAGCGCAGGACAATAAGTGGTCACGAATCCGGGCTGCATGCCCGTAGACATAGGAAGCTTTGTTTCCTAACTAGATGAGAGTTGGATAATCTATCCAACTCTCATTCGATTTAATTACAAAAGCTTGCTTGAACCCATATAAGGCTGTAATACCTCGGGGATGTGAATCTGTCCAGCTTCATCCTGAAAATTTTCCATAATAGCCACTAAAGCACGCCCAACGGCAACGCCGGAGCCATTTAAGGTGTGGAGTAATTCAGGCTTACCGGTTTCGGGATTACGCCATCTAGCCTGCATACGCCTTGCTTGATAGGTTTCGAAATTACTGCAAGAGGAAATTTCCCGGTAACAGTTTTGGCTGGGTAACCACACTTCTATATCATAAGTTTTAGCCGAGCAAAAACCTATATCACCGCCACATAAAGCCACCACACGGTAAGGTAATCCCAATTTTTGTAATACCGTTTCGGCATGCTTGGTCAATTCTTCATGCGCCTTATAAGAGTCTTCTGGCCGTACAAATTGGACTAATTCTACTTTTTCAAATTGATGTTGGCGAATCATTCCTCGCGTATCGCGTCCATAGGAACCCGCTTCACTGCGAAAACAAGGTGTATGGCAGGTATACTTTTTAGGCAAATCTTTGGCTTCAATGATTGTATCACGTGCTATATTGGTTACCGGCACTTCGGCGGTAGGAATCAAATGGTAACCCTGCTCACCCTCAACTTTAAACAAATCTTCGGTAAATTTAGGTAACTGGCCAGTACCAAATAAGCTAGCTTGATTAACCATATAGGGCACATATACCTCTTGATAACCATGCTCAGCTATATGTAAATCCAGCATAAATTGAATCAAGGCGCGGTGTAACCTAGCCAATTTGCCATTAAGCACCACGAACCGTGATCCGGTTAATTTAGTGGCTGTCGCAAAATCCATTAAATTATTGCGTTCACCCAACTCCACGTGGTCCTTAATAGGAAAATTAAATTGACGTGGTTCGCCCCAACGTCGAATTTCCACATTATCTTTTTCAGAGCTGCCATGCGGTACTGTCTCATGAGGAAGATTGGGTAAAGTTTGGTAATAACTGTTTAATTCATCTTCAACAGTAGAAAAGTGAGTCTCTATTTCTTCTAATTTTATTTTTAGGCCTTCCACTTCATCCAGCAAGGGTTGAATATCATGTCCCTGCGCCTTGGCCTGGCCAATATTTTTTGCCCGCTGATTACGTTCATTTTGCAAGTCTTGCATCTGAATTTGTAATTCTTTACGCTGGGCTTCTAATTTTTCTAATTTTACTAGATCTAAATCAAACCCACGAATGGCAAGACGCTCGGCTACTTCATGAGGCTGATTACGTAATAATTTTGGATCAAGCATGAATTCCCTCTGCATTAAAAAGTTTATTAAAGCTATACTAAGAGTTATATTAAGTAGATTCATAGGTGAAGGCAAGCCATGATTCCGATTAAAATTTTAAGCCAGCCCGATGATACAACTTGCGGCCCAACCAGCTTGCATGCAGTATACAATCATTATCACGATCCTATTTCACTTGAACAAGTGATCAGAGAAATCATTTATCTGGAAACGGGTGGTACCTTAGAAGTACTTTTAGGCTGTCATGCCCTACGCCGTGGCTATCAAGCGACCATTTATACTTATAATTTGAATATTTTTGATCCCGTCTGGTTTAGTGTTAAAAAAACTGATATGGTAGATAAATTAGAACGACAATTGGCCGCTAAAGGCGGTGAAAAATTACGCATTGCTACCGAGGCTTATATAGAATTTATTGGTTTAGGCGGTAAGATTTTATTTAAAGATTTAACTCCCTCTTTGCTTAACGGATTTTTTAAACAGGGTAAACCCGTGTTAACTGGCTTATCGGCTACTTATTTATATCAAAGTTCACGTGAATATACGGGCCCTAGCAATAAGACCGTATATGATGATATTGGTGGCTATCCTTGTGGCCACTTCGTGGTACTTTGCGGTTATGACGAAGAGCATCGATTAGTAGTGGTAGCAGATCCATACGCCGCTAATCCGGTGTCTAAAAACAATTACTATTCTGTAAAAGCGAGCCGTTTAATTAACTCCATTATGCTGGGCATCGCCACTCACGATGCAAATTTATTGATTATAGAACCTTATGCTGCGGGAAATTAATCATCGTGTTGAATATCATTGTTGTTAATAATCCTAAAGATTGGCAACTCACGCTTACAGATACCGAGGTCGTTTCAGCTAAAAATTATTTAACGGATAGCCGCTTTGCTGAAATGCGTAACGCCAGGGTATTTAATCTTTGCCGCTCGTACCGTTACCAAGGTCTTGGTTATTATGTATCGTTGTTAGCAGAAGCTCGTGGCCAGCGGGTTATTCCTAGCACCACAACGATTCAAGATCTTAAATTACAATCCATCCCACGGATCATTTCCCAAGAATTAGAGGATTTAATTCAAAAAAGCCTGAGCAAATTAAAATCGGATAAATTTACCCTCAGTGTTTATTTTGGCAAAAATGTGGCGCAGCAATATGAAATATTGAGTAAACAATTATACAATATATTACAGGCGCCTCTTTTTAAGGTGCAATTTGTTTTTAATAAAAAATGGTCCATTCAAACCATTAATACCATTCCCTTAAATGAAATTCCGGAGCACCATCGGCCTTATTTTCTTGAATTTGCCAAAAGTTATTTTGCTAAAAAGCGTTTTCACAATACCAAAATGCAAAAAACTTTATACGATTTAGCCATTTTAGTTAACCCAGAAGAAAAAACCCCACCTTCCAATAAAAGGGCCATGAAGCGATTCATTGATGCGGCCGAAGATGTTGGTTTTCGCACTAAAATTATCACTAAAGATGATATTGCACGTATCCCCGAGTTTGATGCCTTATTTATCCGTGAAACCACTCAGGTCAATCATCATACTTACCGTACGGCAAGACGGGCGGCAGCCGAAGGCTTGGTAGTAATTGATGATCCAAAATCAATTCTACGCTGCGCTAATAAAGTCTATTTGGCTGAACTTTTAACTAAAGCCAAGATTAATACGCCCAAAACTCTGATAGTGCATAAAGATAACCGGGATCTAGTAGAACAGGAGTTAGGCTTACCCTGCGTATTAAAATTACCCGAAGCCGCTTTTTCCCAAGGGGTGGTCAAAGTGAGCAGCAGCGAAGCCTTACAAAAAGCCTTAGATGACTACTTAGCTCATTCTGATTTGATTATTGCTCAACAATATACCCCTACCGATTTTGATTGGCGCATAGGTATCATGGATAAAAAACCCTTGTTTGCCTGCAAATACCATATGGCGAAAAACCATTGGCAGATTTATAACTGGCAGGGCAAAAAAACTGACACCACGGGTATGGCAGATACACTTGCTATTGATAAAGTACCGGAAGCCGTCATCACCACCGCATTAAAAGCCGCTAATCTAATAGGTGATAGTCTATATGGAGTCGATTTAAAACAAATCGGCGATAAGGTCATGATTATTGAAGTCAATGATAATCCCAGTGTAGATACCGGCGTTGAAGACGAGGTACTTGGGGATGCCTTATATGCCACCATTATGAAGTCCATTCTCAATCGCATTGAAGCCAAAAAGAAATAGGATGATTAAATGAATAAACCTTTAGGATTGTTTGAGGGATACGGGGTTGAACTAGAATATATGTTGGTTAACAACCAAGATCTCAAGGTAGCCCCCATTTGCGACCGAGTATTGCATGCCTTAACCGGCAATTATGTTAACGAATGTGAGTTAGGAAAAATCGCTGTTTCTAATGAACTGGCTCTGCATATCCTAGAATTTAAATCCAACGGGCCTAGTAAAACTTTAAACGACCTTGATCATGATTTTCACGAGCAAATTAGCAAAATTAATAAGCTACTTAAGCAATTTGATGCCCAATTGCTACCCACAGGTGCTCATCCTTGGATGAATCCCGATACCGATACCAAAATCTGGCCTCACGAATACAATGATATTTACCGTTCTTACAATCGGATTTTTGATTGCCGCGGTCACGGTTGGTCAAACTTACAAAGTACCCATTTAAATTTGCCCTTCAGCAATGATGAGGAGTTTGCCAAATTACATACCGCCATAAGATTGGTATTACCCATAATCCCTGCTCTAAGTGCCAGCACACCAATTTTGGATAAAAAAATGACGGGCTTTATGGATACCCGTTTAGAATTTTACCGTCATAATCAACAAAAAATTCCATCGATTAGTGGCAAAATTATTCCGGAAGCGGTATTTAGCCAACAGGAATATCAAGAAAAAATCTTAAATAAGATCTACCAGGACATTGCGCCTTACGATACGCTCAACATTTTGCAAGATGAATGGTTAAACTCCCGTGGCGCCATTGCACGCTTTGAACGCAATGCCATTGAAATCCGCATCATCGACATTCAAGAGTGTCCGCAAGCCGATATCGCTATTTTAGCCCTAATCGTCGCCGCCTTAAAAGATTTGATTGCTGAACGTTGGCAGACTTTTACAACTCAGGCCGCTTGGCATGAAAATGAGCTACTGCCTATGTTATTAAATACCATAAAAAATGGACAAAAAGCCGTTATTGATAATCCTTATTATTTGCAAATGTTTGGCTACCCTAATACTAGCTGCACTGCCGGTACATTATGGCAGCATTTATTAGAACAGGTAAGCGATAACTTAAGCACTCACGCCTCCGCCTTAGCAATTATTTTAAACCAAGGCAATCTGGCAGAGCGGATTACTAAAGCGCTTAAAGTTCAGCAACCCACTCAACCGGATATTCAAAAAGTGTATAGCCAACTCGCTCAATGTTTGGCTGATAACAAGTTATACCCTTCCTACTAATAAATCTTTCCTTGCCAGGGCATAGGGGTATAAGTCAACCTTGTTTTTCAAGGATGAAAAACTATAGAGCGTACAAGGAGGTATTCACAGCGTGTTGGCATTACCCCTATGCCCTGGCAAGGAAAGATTATTTAATGTAAATGGTATTATATGTATGTTAATCATCAGTTGCGAGCATGCCAGCCCCGCCATTCCAAAGGAATATCAAAAGCTGTTTACTAAACAGGCTGCTTTATTGCAAACCCATAAAGGTTATGACATAGCTGCTTTAGAACTTGCCAAATTATTAGCCCAGCAAGCTGATTTTCATCTTTTTGCGGAAACCAGCCGCTTATTAGTAGAATTAAACCGTTCGCTGCATCATCCCAGGCTTTTTTCTGAGCTAACTAAACCTTTAGATAAAATAACCAAGCAAGCCATTTTGCAAGCATACTATTTTCCTTATCGTGAGCAAATTGAAAGAAAAATACAAGCCGCAATCAATAAAAATCAGCGGGTTCTGCATTTATCGGTACATAGCTTTACGCCTGCGCTCAATGGGCAAGAGCGAAACTGTGATCTAGGCTTACTCTATGACAGCCGGCGTAAAAATGAGCGTGAATTTTGTCAAGGTTGGAAAAAAGCACTGTTAGCCTTAAATACCGGCTTAAAAATTAGATTTAATTATCCCTATTCTGGTCAAGCGGACGGTTTTACGGCTTATTTACGCAAGCAGTTTGCCGAAGATCAATATATAGGAATTGAATTAGAAATTAATCAAGCTTACCCAATGAACGATTATAATAGCTGGCAACTTTTAAAAATACAGCTTAGCCAATCATTAAAGAATATATTAGAGTTCTTTCCAAACCCTCAGTGGTGAGACGTTGTCCCCAGCCCCTACTTAGATCCGTACGTGCAGAACTACTGCATACGGCTCCCGATAAACCTTGGCTCCCCAGCCATTCACGAGCGTTAGAACATGGACACAGTTTTCCAATTTTGAGGGAAGTTAATTGCTTTTAACACCTTTACTAGCTTTTTCCACGTCATCGGTTTCTTACCTCCTCGACGGTTGAACCAACCCAGCAGCTCCCTTCTGCTGATTTCAATAAAGGCAGTGACCCGCCTTTGGTTGTCCGAGATACCGTGATAGTTTATCCATCCTTGTACCACTTGCTTAACGGTCTTTAGTGCTGTCAGTGTATCTTTTTTGCCGTCAGGTTTTCCCGTAAATAGTGCCTGATTTCCTTAAGCTTCACGCTAAAGCAGTCTCGTTGGCTTTTATATTTCAGCCGCCAGTAACAGGTGTCTTCTAAGCACGCTATAGCAAGCGGTCTTTTACTACCATCTTCTTTTGGAATTTCTATCCATTTTGCTGGCTGCTGGCGATAGGTGCCACGACGAATACGCTGTAACTGTAGGGGCTCGCACTTATAAATAGCTTTGATTGCAAGCCCCACCACTTATAAGTGCTATCCGCTATACTTAACGGTTCTTCAAAGGTACTTTAGGTAAATCGATGCCAATTTCTGCCACAGTAAATTCATCCTCTTTTATAACCGCTTTGTAGGGATTGCCGAACTTGCTGTAGTTATTAGGCTTCGCCTGTTTAGGAGAATGCTCATATTTACCCATTTCGTCTTGTTCACCGATTTTTACGCCAAATATGCTATATAACCTATAGCCAGTGAGACTCTCCTTATCACAGTCTTTATACATACGCATTTGGTCGATTTCATTGCGCTTGAAACGAGCAGTATTGGTCTTGGGATCACGAGTACTTTTTATCTCAATGGTTCTTTCCCTCATTTCGTTTTTTTTGTTTAATTTTTGCAAGTGCATGTCATAGCTTTCATAGCTTTCTTCATGCTTATTAAGCCAATTTAATACTAAACCTGGTTTATTCTCATGCTCTAGGCTAAAACCTGTGCCATTGGGTTCTTCTTTTAAAGTAAACAGATCAGGATAACGCTGATTATATTTTTGGCAGTAGTAGGTCTTTAATTGCTCATACAGGTAGGTCTCGCCCCAATGACCCACCAGCCTCATCTTTTCTTCTTGCTCTTCCTTTTCACTGGCTGTTTTAGGGGCACGTTTTTTATCCTGTAATCCTTGTTGTCTGGCCTGAAGCTTGTTATGCGCAGTTTGCTTAAACTGCTGGAAGCGTTTGTCCGCCAACGCTTCCTCAATGCTTTTTAGTTGACTGGCCGCGGCAGGAGTTTGTTCTTCGGAAGGAAGGGCTTGTTCTATGGTGGTTACCAAAGGTGCTAAGTTTGTCTCTTGCTGCATTAGGCTCATAAAAGTGAAGCCATTGTTAAATGGTGGCGATTGTTCGTTCGATGAACCAAAAAAGTCGGCAATTTGTTGACTATCAAAAGGCGTACTTACCTCTTGACTAGATAAGTCAAAACCATCTGCAAACTGACTATTAAGTCCTAAGCCTGTAAGAGCAGGGATCGCTAACCTAGACTGGTCTAATAATCCAGCAACATTGCTAGCAGAAGGGATGATTGCGTCTTGACTAGATATGCCTAAGCCGCTTGCAAACTGACTATTAAGCCCTAAGTTCGTAGTAGAAGGAGGCGGGTTCTTAGGCTGAGAGGCGAGCTTAAGGTGTTTGAATAAGTAAAACTCTTGCTGGCTGTTAGCAGGCGCAGCTTGTCCTATAATAGCTGGCTCAGTAATATCGGCTTTAGCCAGGCGCTCAGTAACAGCTTGTTTGAGTTTATTTAGCTTAGCAAGCGTTTGTTGCACTGCAGCATGTTCATCAATATTTTGCAGAATTCTTATAGTCTCATTTATCGATTTTAATTGCTGCTTAAATATTAAATGGTCATGGGTACTGTTTAAATTTTCACGTATATTACTGATTGCCTTATCATAATCTTCTGTTCCAGCCCCATATTGTTGAAGTTTATAATAATTCTCAGCTCTATCAAAATAAATAAATACGAAACTTTCATCTTTAAGTGCTAGCTTAAGCTCAATTGAAGCTGAATAATACTTTATTGCATTGACATGCTCGTACTTATTATCATTAGCTAATCCAAGATTGTATATCACATCCGATTTAAGCTTATCGTTGATCTTTATCTTCAGTAGCTCTAAAGCTTGTTTATAGTCTTCAGTAGCATTATCGTAATCACCCTGGTTGTTATAGGCTAAACCTCTATTGTTATAAGTATTGGCGTCTTCTTCAAGATTCAGCAATAAGGTATAAAATTCAATGGCCTTACCATACTCCTTTTTATTGAAATATGTGTGCCCAAGGTCATTTAATATAATCACTTTTTTACTATCATCAGGTTTGAGTTCTAAGGCCTGTTGATAATCGGCTATAGCCTTATCATATTCTTCTTGTAAGTCATAAACATTGGCTCTTGCAACATACGTATCTACGTCCTCTTTAAGTTTGAGCGAGGCAGTAAAATGTTTAATAGCTTTAGCGCAGGCTTCCTTAATCTTTGGCTCGTCTTTCTTATAAGTTTTGGCCAGTTCGAAATAAAAGTCTCCTAGATTGTAGTTTACCAAGGCCTTAGCCTTATCATCAGGCTTTTTTTCCAATAGCTCTAAGGCCTGTTGATAATCGGCTATGACCTTATCATATTCTTCTTGTAAGAAGTAGGCGTCGGCTCTTAAATTATAAGTATTTACATCTTTTTTAAGTGCTAGCGCGGCTGTAAAATGTTTAATAGCTTTAGCGCAGGCTTCCTTAATCTTTGGCTCGTCTTTTTTATAAGTTTTGGCTAGATTAAAATAAGTAACTCCTAGATTGTAGTTTATCAAGGCCTTAGTCTTATCATCAGGCTTTTTTTCCAATAGTATTAAGGCCTGTTGATATTCGGCTATGGCCTTATCATATTCTTTTTGTAATTCATAGGCATTGGCTATTGCATTATAAGTATCTACATCCTTTTTAAGTGCTAGCGAGGCAGTGAAATGTTCAATAGCTTTAGCGCAGGCTTCCTTCTTTTGAACATCATCTTTATAGGTCTTGGCGAGACTAAAATAAGTATCTCCTAAGTCATAGCTTATGCTTGCCTTGGTCTGGTTGTTTGGATTAAAGCCTAAGGCCATCTTGAAATATTTAATCGCTTCGTCGTATTCTTTTTTAGCCCAATATGCCTTGGCTATATAACTATAGGCAAGGGCTGAGTTAGTCTTGCTAGGCTTGAGGTCAGGATCAAGCACTTTGTTATAGCATTTCAGAGCCTCATCGTGATTATTCGCCTTAGCGTGCACTAAACCTAAACCTAAATAAGCCTCGATTTCCCTTGCTGGGGTAAGTTTGTAAGACCAAACTTGCTTATAATCAGCAAGTGCTTGCTGATAATTACCTTTTGCACTATGAGTATCGCCACGCCACCTATAAGCATCCTGCAGGACGGCGCTATTTGAATTTTTACCCAATAACTGTAACACCATGTCGTAGTCCGCAATTGCCTGGTCATAATCTTTTTTATTGTAATAAGCTGACCCCCGGTCTATATAAGTTATGATAGCGTCATATATGTCAAAACCAATATCTGCGTTTAAGGCTAGGGTGAAATTTTCAATGGCCTTATCGTAATCCTCTTGTTTAAAGTCAGCATCGGCTAGTTCATAATATTCATCAGCACTCAATATTTTTTGCTTTTTCTTAGGCGTAATCTGGCTACGGGCTTTTTTATTTGGCGTGTAATCGCCATCTGTTTTCTTTCTCTTTTTGCTATTTTTAGCCATGAGATAAATCTCCTTTAAGGCACGCAGGCGTGCAAAATATAGTTGATGTCTGGTTTATCAGTTAAAATGAGTAAGATTTAAAGCTCTTCAAAATGAATTTTGCAAGCTATGTTTCTTACCCCCCATAGCGAAAAATATTGTATATTTTTAATAAGCATGGGGTTTTCATCAGTTATACGCCCTAAGCCGGTATCTCTGTCATAACTTGATTTAAGCCAATATAAATTAAGCTACAACCTATATATCTCTTAGGCTGTAGCGTACAATTTATTACAACAAATGGATTTTTACATATCTAAATGTGTCGCTGCTTTATCTCTAAGCACAAATCCCGCTTCCTCTTTAGCTCGTTGATAAGGATTACGTTCTTTTTCAAAACGAACCTCTTTCTCTCCTGCGTTAAAGACTTTAAATAAGCGATATTTATTAAGGCTGTCCTTTTGCTCATGCTTGCATTGGCGCATAAGCTTTACCTCATTTGGTGAAAAGTTTAAGGTAATATCGGTAGGTGAACGCGTGGTTTTGACCTCAATATATTGATGCTTGAGTATCTCACCCTGGTTATTTCTCTTGATAACGGCAATATCATGGTCATGCGTTGTATATTGGGTTAAGGGTAGATTTTTATTATGCCATTGGACTTCAACTGTCAGGTTGTCCTTTGACAAAATAAAGCCCTTATCGGTCTTAGTTTTAGAATAGTCCCGGTATTTCTCATAATAGCGCTGTTTGAACCAGTGGCGGTAGATAACTTCTTCGCCCCAGCGGCCTATATGATTCATGGTTTCCGATGTTAATATTTCACCATTTTCTATTACTGTGGCGTTGGCATCGCTGGTTTGCACAGGACGGGTCTGTGGGGTTGTTTGCCGGCTCGGCTGTGCTGTTGTACGCTCGCCCGTTGAGCGAGAGAGGGTTAGCTGAACGTTTTTAGCATCAACGGGATTGAATTGTGTTTTACCCACTCTGACAATGCGTTTGGCAACTTGGCCAGTTTGCGATGGCTGGCCAAACAATACGTCTAACACTTCCATAGGAATATCTAGGCTAGCGAGTTGCAACAAGTCCTGACTCTCACTCAGCGGCTGCTCGCCATCCAGTCTTGGTCTTTTTGCAGCCAGTTGCTCGGCCATATCGTCTTGTGCTTTGCGCTTAAGTGGATTGCTATGGGTATCTGCTGAGCCTAATTCAATAGTCTCCATGCCAAACTCATGACTCATCCCGGTTTGCATAGTAAGATCTAATCGCTGCAGGCGCTCAAAGTGATTACCATTTATAAAGAGTAAATCCACACGGCCACTAGCCTGCGAAGGATTATGATGTGCATAATAGGCATGCGGTAGTAGCTGTTGCCTATCGCCAGCTTGCCAAATATATAACTCAATGCCCTGCGCCTCCGCCAGCGCTTGTAAGATAGCAGGATGGGACCATCCTGCATCGATTCTTTTATCCTGAATATCATAAGCAAGATAAGCCTGCAGGATAAATAAATCATCGCCATAGCGATACAACTGAGTTATAGCGGTGTCGGTATTGCCAGCTTGCCTAGCCGCTTCTTGATACTGTCTAAATGCAGTTAGTAAGCCTGCGGTGGCCTGCTCTTGGTTTTTCAAATAATCGATAAAGCTTTCCGTAAGCAGCGCTTCTTTAATAGCCGGTTGTAGCAAAGTGCGTACCTTGTTCACGTTCCTGCTGAGCAGTTGATAAGCATCGCTACGAGTAATACCAAACGCCGTATAGCCACAATCACCATCAGAGATGACGGCATGCTGATAAAATTGCATACCTGAGCTAGGGGTAAGTATGGGTCTATTAGCACAGGTCATAGGATGCTGGGTAGCATTATTGGCTGGGTCAAACAGGAAAAAATTCCTGAACATGTCAATAGGTGCAGGCTGGGAGAAACTCTGATTTTCTGTTAAATTTCCACCGGTCGTCACAATCGTGATGTCAGAGATTTTGCTAAGTTTTTTATCGGTAATTGCTGCACTGGTAAAGAGGTTTTGCTCGATTCGCTTATCTTTTATGTATTTCGCATGATAGAAGTTAATCACTTCTGTGATAAAAGCAGGTTGATTAGCCACAGATTTATCAACGCATGAAATTGCCAAGGGATTGTTCATAACAGCCGTTAAACAGATTTCCAAGTCTTGTTTAAATTTTCTAGGCGCATACTCTAGGCCTAAACCATTTCTTTCCAGAATCATTAACAGGGTATTTCTATCTTTTGTAAGGTTTTTATATGAATTCATAAGCACTATAGGGTTCTGTACTATCGCCTCAAGAGCAAATGATAAATCATATTTAAGGTCTGCGTGCACGAGTCGTATCATCGTTGAATCTACCTTAATAGCGGCCAAAGCCACTTCTTTATCTTTACGCAGCCTTTCAGAAGCCGAATCAAGTGCAAATGGAAATATCTCAACCGCGGCTAAGATAAGTTCTTTATCATCAATATTTTTATTATTTCCGAAATAGTTATTAATGATATAACTATTTGCTCCATCACTAGAACGTTTAATTCTAGATAGCACCGTGTCTCTATCTACATTATGAAGACGCCCATTTATAACATGCCAAGCTTTCTCATCATAGGCGTCATCAAATATTTTTCTCCCACGTCTTTTAGGAAATTGTATAAGGCTGTCTAAATCAATATTAAGCTTCTTGATTACTCGCGGTAATGCATATTGAATTGCTTCTGGCTGCTGTTTAATAGCAACTGATACAATCTCCTCATCATCTTGAAACACTTTCTGTGCCTTTTGAAGGAAAAGGCCATTTTGTTGAACAGCAGCAATAACAAAAAATCGATTGTTCCATAAAGTAGTAGTTGTGTTTGTCATAATAGTTCCTTTTTATTTAAATTATTGGTTAATCGCTCGGTAATAAACATGAGATGGAAAAAGCGATTAAGTATAATATGATTGTAGCCAACACCATTATCTTGCAAAATATTATTGATATCAGCCATATTATTTACCAGTTACAACAAGAAAGCTGGAAAATAAGTAAAGAGGATGTCGCTAAATTAAGCCCTTATCTTACGGCTCATATTAAACGGTTTGGAGATTATGTTGTCAATCTAAACCCAATGCCACCAATCCCTGACAGCATAAGGGCTGTCGCTTTAAATGGAAGGGCTTAAATCAAGTTATAGCAAGGATACCGGCTTAGGGCGTTATATTGCTCCCCTCTAGTACAAATACCTTTTTGTTCTGCTCTACATTAGAGTTCTTTCCAAACCCACATTAGCGGCCAATCTCGCTACAAAAATGGGTTCAAAATGCTCATGTACTCAATTGTACACTGCGCTTTTTC
>JAQSXL010000154.1 GCA_029256685.1 Gammaproteobacteria bacterium
TGCAACTCCCGTAAATGAGTTTTAATGCCGTCCTTATTGTTAGATGAGCAGTCTTGTTCGCCGAGTTGTTCATGCGCAACTTGAATGCCGTCTTGTAGCAAAATCATTTTATAGTTGATCAATTGTTTTGCAATAATCGCAAAGTATTGGGCTTTATTTTTAAGTTTTGAATTACGCAAGCCGTTTAACAAACTGGCACTGTTAAACACAATAGCCCTATTAATTAACCGTTGTAATTTTATCCCTGCTTTTTTCTCTTCTTCGGAGCGATTAGCCTGCTGCATCTGTTTAGCAAAAGCCGTTAAATTATTTGCCATACATAAAATCGGTGCAATGACCTGTGTACCCTTATTAAGCTCAGCCTCTTTTAATAACTTTTGTGGAGAAGTATCAATATGGCCTAATAGTTCAAAAAACTTTTCTTTTGCCGCATGCACAATAGGATTGGTTCTTTTTTTACCAATCAGCTCAATATCACGGTTTGGGCTTCTTTCATTGAATAAGTGTGCCGGTTTCGTTACTTCGGCAAGGAATTTATGGATTTCGACAGCAATAGTACTAGCATCTGTCTTTTCTTGATTAGCTTGTTCTTTAAGGATGGCTGCTTCTCTTTCAATATCCTCTACTCTATTTTTTTGTTCCTCGGTACCTATGTTTTTGATCAACTGGTTAAAATAGCGATTATCGGCAGGTGTATTAATTAAATACTGCTCAAACCGTTTGCTTAGTGCTTCATATAAAGGACCTGATTTTACCTCATAAATTTTAGCAAAAGTCTCTAACCAATTGGTTTTATCTAAATCAAGCTCCTCGCTTTTACCGATTTTAAGTTCAGCCTTGTTAAGCAATGTATCTAACATAATATTGATAACAGCTTGTTTTAAGTCTACCTGTTGAGTAAGCGTAGCTTGTTTACCATGCTTATCTTCCCCTGTAAACTTAACCGTAATAACGGCATGGTCGATTAAATCAGTAAGCTGATAAAGTTGGCTGAAATACTCGGGATCAAAATTGGTTTTTTTTCGCTAGCTGATAATTTTATGCTGCTTAGTTTTTCTATGAGCTTATATTGCTCATGTTTTTCAAGAATACTATTTGGATAAGCGAGATACACACCCATCGCATTTTTTGCTGCTTGTGCTTGCTGTTCAGCGGGGAAATAATCTGCTATTAATTTAAATAATCCATCATTAGTATAGATTTCACCCCGAAATTTATGATCTCCACCTTGATATTTAAAAAATAAGTTACCTGATTTTTCAGGAGGTAAGCCAACATACCGATTTAAATTTTCTAATGCACTAATGGCCGCTTTGCAATGTTCTGGGCAAGATGAAGCAAGCGCAAGTAAGTTTGCTACTCTGGCATAAACTTTGCTATAGACATTTATATCACTAAACTGTTCGGCCTCAAAAACATGGCGTAAAGCTTTAATAAAGGCTAAAGCACGTAACTCAGCCGGACCAATATGTTCGTCAACTAAATCAAGTAATAAAAGCCGATTTTCAATTGCGTTTTTCGTTATAGCTTGTTTAAGATCGGCTGTTTGCTGGGCATCATTATCATGTTCTTTACCAATTTTATTGGTTATATCTGTCAAATAGGATTGATAGTTTCCTAAAGCACTACCACCATCCTTTTCAAATAAATCGACCAAAACCGTAGTACGTACGTGCTGTAAAACATGGGTACTTCCAATGAAGTTTTTAACTAGTTCAAGATTAGCTAAAGAGCAGTTATCTTTAGTAAAGCTTGCTTCCAGCATTTTTTCTTGAGCGGGCGTGAATTGGCGCATTTTATCAACGCTTAAATGACTAAATTGCTTATCAATAGCACCCAAGATTGCAGTGAATTTTTCAAGTTGTGCTTTATTCACAGCCGGGGTGGTCAGTAAATATTTTAATAATTGTGTTTTAAACTCGCTTAGCAGTTGTATTTGTTGCTGTTTATTTTGGCAGCGACTAACAATCTGCCAAACGAATTGAATTTTGGAGATATCTTGCAAAAATTCAGGGCTATTTAACCTTGCAAGTAAATACGCTTTATTTTTATCACTAAAGCTAGCTAAACGATAACCATACTCAGTAAAAATAGTAGCTAAGTAACAGTGGTGATCGGTAGTTGCGGCATTGACATATGCCAACATCTCTTCTGCTTTAGATGCAGATAAACTTTCTAGGTGCCGTAAGCTTTTAAAAATAAACGCTTCCAATAGCTCAGGACCAGCAATTTGATGTACATTAGGCGCAAGGAAATAGGATATGATCGGCATTAATTTTTGGTAATCAGTAAAATCACAAGCCTCACTAGCAATAAACGCCGTCAAATTTGCTATTAGCTTACTGATAGTTTCATCCTTGGATTGGTTCCGATGGTATGCCGCGGTTAACATCAAAAACTGCAGGGAAAAAGCTAATTGGGTAAATTGATCACTTTTCTCCAGCTTCTTAAGTTCATCCTTAAATTTATTGAAGTTTGAATTCTTTAAGAGTGTTAGACTTTCACCAACAAAATTAGCATTTTTGCTAGGGGATTTAAACTTATCGATAAGGCTGCTTAAATAATCATAAGCTGCTGAGAACAGATCATCTAGCGCGCCACCATCGGTATGACCCTTGAAGGCTTTGAAAAATTCATAGGAGGGCAAATTACGCTCAGCAAAAAGTGCGGGGAAAACTATGTCTTTGGCTAGCTTATTTAATAGGGCTTCTGCTTCTTTATCCTGCGCACTATTATTATCGCTTCCAACTCGCAAAAACTGTGCTAGCTCCTTAAGAAGCTGAGTGGCTTTTGTCGGGTCGCTATAATCATCCATATCCTCGGATAAATCACAAATCAGCACTAATTTATCGGCAGTTGCTTTTATTTCTGGTTGATACTTTTTAACTAACGCTGCAATATCTCTAAGTTTATTAACAAGCTCTCGCCTACTTGCCGAATTATTACTTTGAAGGCTATTTTGTGGCTGACTTAACTGTTGTGAAGGCTGCTTATCGGCTAAAAAATCAGCAATATCTTGCACGAGAATAGTCGCTTCAGCCGCCTGATTTTGGTCGGCTTTTTTTGATTTAAGATTTTCCAGATAGCTGTGAATTTCTCTTATCAGGTGTTGATTAAATTGGGTGCTTTTCCTAAATTGTTCGGCCACCTCTTTGCCATCTTCTTTCTCAAAGATTTGATAAGCAAAGCGTTGATACGCTTTAAATGAAGCTTCGCTTAAAACAGGCTCCTTATTGGACTCACGTTCATTAAGCGTAGCTTGCAACCTACTCTCAACCTCTATTGCTTTTTGTTTTTTTAAGTTAGCAATATGAGCCTGGAAATTCTTAACAATAGTCTCATAATGGCTTAACAAGGCTTGGTTTTTTTGGCCAATAAACCAGCGGCTTTTACATTTTTTTACCTCGGCCTGGGCTTTTTCCAACTTGCTTTCGGCTCGTATAATATCGGCAAAGAAATGATCCTGATTAAACTCACCTAAGGGAGCATCCTTAGTTTGCGCCTGTTTTAAAATGACACAACCATTTAACAAGTTGTTACAGCTTGTTAAATAATTAGCCATACGGGTATTTAAGGTTTCTCGAATATGCAAGTGCCTACGCAATTTATAAAACCACACTTCGGCCTTTTCAGCATCGTTCAAGTAAAGATTGGTTTTATCCTCTAGCCCTTTTACCTTATCTAAATTTGGAAGTCGCAAACCACGGTTATTGTAGTTATGAACGACGGTATCGTCCAAAATGGGAGCGTACTTATGGAAAAAGCGCCCGGGAATAGCCTCTTTTAATGCGGACCAAGCAGTCTCTTGCTCTTTGACAAAAGCTTGCTGGGTTCTTGGCTCATTCATGAATTTTTTAAACTGAGTAAATTGCTCAATACTTAAGTGCTCTCCCTTATGATTTACGATAACACTAACCTTATTGAGCGAACCATTTGCAGCATTATGCTTAAAATTATTTTTAGTAATAGACGAATCAAATTTAGTGACTATGGTCTTACCTAAAGCCAATCTTACCTCTAATAAATTCTCTTCGATCTGGACTAGCTCTGCCAAGAGCTCATTTCTGCTTTCTACTTTATTAGCAAGCACTACTTCAATTTCTTTACGTAGCTCTCTTACTTCTTTTTCTAGAGGATACAGCCATTGCTCCATCAAATAGAACAACTCTACGACTAACAGTTCTTTGAAACGGGTTAGATAGTCATTATTTTGGTTTTTCTTTTGAGCATTAAGCTTGTTTAAGCGCTTTTTATTATGAAGAATTTGAACGTCGGCTGTCTTTAAGTATTCTTTATATTTTAGCTTATTTAAAGCTTCTTTATCTTCATTTATTTGCAACGTTATCTGCTTAATTTTAGCAATATTCAGCTTATCGCGTGGCCCCTGAATTTGTTTTTTAATCTCAGCCTTATTAATTTCATGTTCAGCAAGTTTAGCCATATAGTCTTCATAGCTTTTAAGTAATACTTTATCTTTTCCCAACGCTTTAGTTTGTTTTTGATTAATTATTTTTAAGACTACGGCTTCGGGTTGCGCTAAACGAGTAGCTAGATTCTGCACCGCTTTAGCTAAGATATTTAATTCATTATTATTGGCTTGCGCTGACATAGTGGCTCCGCATAAGTTAGGAGTAATATAAAACTAGCATTTAAAAACCTAAATTTCCTGGCTTACTAATTGTTTATTCGGCCATTTCTTTTACCTTGCATTCATTTCCTTGTCAATAACAATTTCCCACCTTTGTATCCATGACTTGCATACTAAGTTATTGTCAATACAGGTTTTTTTCTCTATAACATTTTGAATATAACCTATTTTTCTTAAGGAAATCTTAAGTAAATAAAAAAATTAATTTTTTGCCATGTTATTAGCGGCTGTCCCTCAAGTTATTGCTGGACTGCAAACCCATTTTCTGACTTTTCGCTCTCAGCAAAATTTTAGGGACAGCCGCTAGCAAAAACTTGATGATTTTTTAATAAATATTTTTCTAAAAACTTTTATTTGCGCTTGAGCTTAAGATGCATGAAAATAAATAAAATTTTCTTCTAAAGGGGTTCTTGATGCCAACACGCCGTCAACTTGCCAATGCTATTCGTGCGCTTAGCATGGATGCGGTACAAAAAGCTAACTCAGGCCATCCAGGTATGCCCATGGGCATGGCAGATATCGCCGAAGTTTTGTGGAATGATTTTTTTAGGCATAATCCGCAAAATCCTCAATGGCTAAACAGGGATAGGTTTGTTTTATCCAATGGGCACGGTTCTATGCTGCAATATGCATTACTACATTTAAGCGGTTATGATCTATCCATTAACGATTTAAAAAACTTCCGTCAGCTACATTCTAAAACGCCTGGGCACCCAGAATTGGGTTATACACCCGGCGTAGAAACGACTACGGGGCCTTTAGGTCAAGGTTTAGCTAACGCGGTGGGGATGGCATTAGCGGAACGCATTTTAGCCGCTCAATTTAACCGTGAGCAACATCCTATTATTGACCATCATACCTATGTATTCTTGGGTGATGGTTGTTTAATGGAAGGCATTTCCCACGAGGTTTGTTCGCTAGCGGGCACCTTAAAATTAGGCAAATTGATTGCCTTTTGGGATGACAACGGCATTTCTATTGATGGTCAGGTAGCCGGTTGGTTTAGCGATAATACCCCTAAACGTTTTGAAGCCTACGATTGGCATGTAGTTCCTAACGTTGATGGGCACGACCCCGAAGCCATTCGCCAAGCCATTTTAGCCGCACAAGCCGTGCAAGATAAACCTAGCCTTATTTGCTGCCGAACCATCATTGGCTATGGCGCGCCTATTTT
>JAQSXL010000155.1 GCA_029256685.1 Gammaproteobacteria bacterium
TGAAAGATGCCAGCAAGTGCCAAGGTGTTATTATATAACTGATGATCATTATTCATAAACTGCTGCTATGTTTAATTTTTTTGCTAAAATATCGATTGCTGATTATTATGCCGCATAGGGATGAGTTTAACCAGTTTAGTGTGGTAAATTATCAAGTATAATTTATAGCACAAAAATGTAAGTGTTATTATTAGTTTCATAGAGGTAAGCTTTTATAAAGGCTTATGGTATTTAGAATAGTTAATTATAGGTGAACTATGCAGGATCAAAAAGATATCCAACGGGCTAGGGGCATATACCTACTGCCTAATTTCTTCACTACCGCTGGTTTGTTTGCTGGTTTTTACGCCATTGTCGCAGCCATGAATGGTCATTATCATGGTGCCGCCGTTGCCATTTTTGTGGCTATGTTAATGGATAGTTTAGATGGGCGGGTAGCACGTCTAACGAATACTCAATCTGCTTTTGGGGCAGAATATGATAGCTTAGCCGATATGGTTTCATTTGGGATAGCTCCTGCGTTAGTGACGTTTAGTTGGTCTACGCATAATTTAGGTAAATTAGGTTGGTTAGCTGCTTTTTTATTTGCGGCGGCGGGTGCTTTACGGTTAGCACGCTTTAATACTCAATTAACTAAAACCGATAAGCATTATTTTCAAGGTCTATCTATTACAGCCTCGGCTGGGGTTGTGGCTGGATTAGTTTGGGCGGCTCACCAAAGCGGCATTGAGGGGGCTAATATAGCATTACTCGTTGCGGGAATATTGATTATACTGGCTGGACTCATGGTAAGTAATATTCGCTATCATAGTTTTAAACAGGTTGATTTAAAAGGGAAGGTCCCCTTTGTGGCGCTATTGATATTAGTCCTTATTTTTGTGCTAATTGCTCTAGATCCTCCACATATTTTATTTATTATTTTTGCGGGTTACGCACTTTCAGGTCCTTTTTTAACCTTGTGGAATTTGAGGAAGGCTAAGCGCATACGTAACGAAACATTATTGGCTAAGAAAATTAAACAAGAATAGACATATAACACATGAAACACATTCGCAACTTTTCGATTATTGCTCATATTGACCATGGTAAATCAACCCTGGCCGACCGTTTTATCCAGATCTGCGGTGGATTATCCGAACGTGAAATGGCCGAGCAAGTGCTAGATTCTATGGACATTGAACGAGAGCGTGGGATCACCATTAAGGCTCAAAGCGTGACCTTATTTTTTAAATCTCAAGACGGTAATACCTATCAACTTAATTTTATTGATACTCCCGGTCATGTGGATTTCTCTTATGAAGTATCTCGTTCATTAGCCGCTTGTGAAGGTGCCTTATTAGTGGTGGATGCGGCGCAAGGGGTTGAAGCACAAACCTTGGCCGTTTGTTATACCGCCATTGAGCAAAACTTGGAGGTATTACCGGTATTAAATAAAATTGATTTACCCCAAGCCGAACCCGAACGGGTTATTGAGGAAATTGAGAATATTATTGGTATTGAGGCTAAAGATGCCATTCGAGTGAGTGCCAAATCGGGCCTGGGTATTAATGAGCTGCTAGAGCAGTTAGTTGAGCGGATTCCGGCACCGGAAGGCGACATCAATGCTCCACTACAAGCCCTTATTATTGATTCTTGGTTTGATAATTACCTGGGGGTGGTTTCATTAGTTAGGGTAAAAAATGGGGTTCTGAAAAAAGGCGATAAAATCTTAGTGATGTCAACGGGGCGTAGTTACCCGGTTGATAAATTAGGTTATTTTAATCCTAAGCCCTATGATAAGGGACAATTAAGTGCGGGTGAAGTAGGTTTTGTGGTGGCGGGAATCAAAGAGATTCATGGTGCACCGGTTGGGGATACCTTAACTCATGCTAACCGCCCGGCGAGTGTGGCATTACCAGGCTTTAAAAAAGCCAAACCACAGGTTTATGCGGGTTTGTTTCCTATTAGCTCCGATGATTATGAGGCCTTTCGCGATGCCTTAGAAAAATTGCGCTTAAATGATGCGGCCTTATTTTATGAACCTGAAAGTTCTACCGCCTTAGGCTTTGGTTTTCGTTGCGGCTTTTTGGGCATGCTGCATATGGAAATTGTTCAAGAACGCTTAGAGCGCGAATATAATTTAGATCTCATTACTACGGCACCCACCGTAGTATATGAAGTGGAAACCACTAAAGGTGAAATCGTTCATATCGATAATCCCGATAAGTTACCACCCTTAAATGCCATCAGTGAAATTAGAGAGCCTATTGCTAAGGTTAATATCTTAGTTCCGCAGCAATACGTAGGGAATGTGATTACCCTTTGTATTGAAAAGCGTGGAGTACAAATCAGCATGTTATATCTGGGTAATCAAGTTTCTTTGGTTTATGAGATTCCCATGGCTGAGGTGGTGCTGGATTTCTTTGATAAATTAAAGTCGGTCAGTCGGGGCTATGCGTCTCTAGACTATAGCTTTGAGCGTTTTCAAACCGCAGCCTTGGTAAAACTTGATGTATTGATTAATTCGGAACAGGTTGATGCCTTATCCATCATTGTTCACCGAGATAATTCTCAATATCGAGGTCGTCAATTGACCGAGCAATTACAAGAGTTGATTCCACGGCAAATGTTTGATGTGGCTATTCAAGCCTCGATCGGCAATCAAATTGTTGCCCGGCAGACGGTAAAAGCCCTGCGTAAAAACGTTACGGCTAAATGTTATGGGGGTGATATCAGCCGTAAACGTAAATTATTAGAAAAACAAAAAGAAGGGAAGAAACGGATGAAACAAGTGGGTAGGGTAGAAGTTCCACAAGAAGCCTTCCTAGCCGTATTACGGGTAGATAAAAAATAGGCTACTGCTCAAGACTGTAAAACTAAGGTTCCAACAATGGTTCGGTGGGTTTAAAATTAATTAAAAGAGGGTTTCATGATGAAATTTTTTTATTCGCCCGGTGCTTGCTCTTTAGCCAGTCATATTATTTTAGAAGAATTGCAAATAGCTTATGAGGGAGTTGCCATTGATTTACGCTCGGGGCAAAACAAATCGGCAGAATTTTTAGCCGTTAATCCTAATGGGGTGGTGCCTGCCTTAATTTTGAATGATGGCAGTGTACTCACTGAGAATATTGCTATTTTGCTGTATTTAGCCGAGCAAAAGCCCGAGGCTGGTTTAATCCCAGCAGCGGGAACTTTAGCTCGGGCGCGTTGTTATGAATGGTTATCTTTTATTAATTCCGATCTACATAAGGCCTTTGGACCCTTATTTAAGCCAGAACGGTTTGCTATTGGTGAACAAGCTAAACAAGAAGTGATTGAACAGGCACGTAAAAGAGTTATTGAAATCATCAATCTAGCCGAAGCCAAACTAGCCGGAAAAGCGTTTGCCTTAGGCGAAAAATTTAGTATTTGTGATCCTTATCTATGGGTTATTTTTCAGTGGGCTAAACACTTAAAATTTGATACTAGCCTATGGCCAAATTATTCGCAGTTAGCAAAGCGTTTAGCTGCAAGGCCTGCTGTACAAAGCGCATTGCACAGTGAAGGATTATTAAGCAAATAAGCTATACTATAAATTTTATTGATAGAGCTTAATAATATGCAACCATCTTCACCTAATAATGAGCAAGGTGCCCAAAACTCAAACCCCATTCAGCCCACATTAGAAGAGTCAGAAGTATTAAACTTAGATGAGACTAATGTTTCTCCTTTACGACAATAAGCTATTGACTATATAAGCGTTGAAACTCCTGCTGATAACAGCTGTATGTTCTGGGCAGTGAGTTTAAGCCTACTGGCGCCACTTACTAGGCAGCCTAGTGGATTTAGAGACATGTTTGTTAACTTATTTGATGTGGATTGGTTTTCTAAGAAGCATGTCGGCAGGTATCAGCTTATTAATATTGATTACAGCCAGTATAATGGATAGGTGTAAATCGTATGAAATTATCAAAACCGATAATAATAAGTTACTTATAAAAGATTCGGATAAATTCGCTTCCCATCATCAAAAAAATAAGAAAGCGAATATTAGCCTGCTTGTAGGGGATGGAATTTTTGGTACCCTAGCTCTTACCCTAGCCTTAAGTTTAATCATTGATGCTTGTGTTTCCATTGGCTTATGTATAAATGCTAGAAATGACCAGAAAGAATTTCTTAATAGCAACTGGATTACTGACATTATCTGTAAAAGCTTAGGTCTAACCGGTGAAGTAGTCTGGTTGATAGCAGATGGCACTACGCACTTGCTGCAACACAGATTACATACACAGCAAATTATCCCTTTTTTGGGTAATGATGATATAATAGAAGCTATAAATTCCAATCCTCAGCAAGCAGAAAATAGATACTCAGCGTTTGCTCATCCAAATGTTCAGGCAGCTACAGCGAATCAGCCAATTGAGGATGAACAAGCAAATGGTATAATCCAGGATGTGAGTAAAACTGACGATAAAAAAGACCAACCTAGTTTCAACTAAGTAGGAGTTAGATTTTATGAGTAAGTGGTATAAGGTTAAAGCTCGTATGATGGCATCCTTGACGCCATCCCATGCTCTATATGATGCAATTGATATGTCCAATACCGATATTCTAAATGCCTTGCTTTCCTATCCTGATCAGCGGCGAAGAATTAATACACCCTGGGGTGAATTGACTCCTGTACATCTTAGTGTTGCTTATAAGAATGACAAAGCTTTAGCTATTTTGTTAGCTAATGGTGCTAAACCTTCGCCTCGATTAGATTATTTTCCCTATTCAACCCCCTTGCACTCTGCTGTTCGTAATAAGGATGACACCGCGATTAGACTATTGATTTTATATGGAGCCGATAC
>JAQSXL010000156.1 GCA_029256685.1 Gammaproteobacteria bacterium
AAACCAGCAAAAAGTTATTATCAGCGGGGGTTGGTACATGAACAAAATCAAAAATATGATGAAGCGTATAAGTATTTTTATGCCGATGCACAAAAAGGCAACGCCAATTCCCAATATAAAGTGGGTCTTTATCGCTATAAAGGTTTAGTGGGTGGAAAAATAGATATGGAAGGAGCCATGAAGTATTTTACCTTATCAGCGAAACAAGGAAATAAAGATGCTATATCTGCGATAACTTCTTTGCAGCAAATTCAAAAACAAAATCTTCTGTATAAGAAATAAGCATCTTATCTTACGGCTCATATTAAGCGGTTTGGCGACGATGTGGTTAACCTAAACCCTATGCCGCCTATCTTTGACAGCATAAGGGTTGTCGCTTTAAATTGAAGGGCTTAAATCAAGTGATGACAAGGATACCGGCTTAGGGCGTAGTATGGCCACTCGAGTTGGTGGGTTGTGGAGTGTAAAAAATACAGAAAATATTGTAAATTATGCTGCACATAATGCGGCAGATGCATTGCGATTAAAAACGGAATTAGTTTTGCGTCAGGCTGGCATACTTGATGAAGGTGGTAAGCTCACAGGTGAAGCTATAATGGCTTCTAGACGAGCGTTAAGAGAAGGCGAAATACTAAAAAATCCTTCGGTAGTAAAGGAGTTAACTAAGAATGGAAGTAATATTGCCGATTGGGAAAAGCTTACTACTCAATCAGTTGAAATGTCCTCAGGCCAGCGGATTCAGGTGCATTTTTATAAAAATCGAATTACCGGGGAAGTTAATTATACCCATCCTGATTTTAAGGTGAAAAACCCTGTAAATCTTTTTCCAAGCAATCCAGGTAAAGAGCCCACGGTTACCATGCCATATCATGGTCTATAGATAGGAGATGTTATGCGAGTTATATGTAGAAAGGCAATCAGTCAAACTACGGGAGAGGATTTAGGTGAATCGAGCCCTTGGGTAAAAGTAGGTAAAGAATATACAGTATTAGCTATTAATTATGTAGAAACTTCTGGGTTCGATATTTATATTCAAACAGAAGATTATGATGAACCAAGCTTTATTTGCCTAACAGGATTTGAGATATTAAATCAAACGATTCCTTCGTCTTGGATAACCGTTATTAGCGATTTCTATGGTAAAAAGGTAGTAACTATGCTTCCAGCAAGTTGGAATTATGATGGTTTTTTTGAAGATTTAGATGATCAAAAACCTGAAGCAATTGCTTTATTTAATAAAGAAGCTGAGCTGATTTATAAGGAAGCTCGAGGCCAAACTTAATTATGAACTTGATCCGATTTAGTGGAGGAAAAGGAAAGCCGATTTGTTAGAATTTTATTTCTTAGCAAAAGAGGCAGAAAATGGCTAATAAGGTCAAAAAGATATATACCCAAGAGTTTAAGGTAGAAGCAGTTAAGTTAATTACCGAGCAAGGTTATACGATTGCAGAGGTGGCAAGAAATTTAGGGATCAGTGGCAGTGCGTTAGGGAAATGGAAGCGTGTCTTGGAAAAGGGTATAAATCCTAAGGCTGCATTTCCTGGAAAAGGACATCCTAGGGATGTTGAGCTTCATGCTCTACAAAAAGAGTTAGAAAAAGTAAAGCGGGAGCGCGATATTTTAAAAAAGGCGCTGGGGTACTTTGCCAAGGTTCCCGAGTAAAGTACCGATTTATCCAAGAGCATAAGGGAGCCTATTCGGTGCAAGAATTATGTCGGGTCATGCAGGTCTCGGTGAGCAGCTATTACCGCTGGCTAAAGCAGCCACAAAGTCCACGGGCGTTACGGAATAAAGATTTATGTAAGCTGATTATTCAGTTGTTTAATGAGACTAAAGGCCGCTATGGTGCACCCAGGCTTCATGCTGCTTTGCGAAAGCGAGGGGAACTTGTGGGTATTAAGCGCGTCAAACGCCTGACGCAGGAGAATCAATTACAGGCCAGAGCTACACGTAAATATAAAGCCACTACCGATTCTCAGCATAACCTGCTTGTTGCATCTAATTTACTTAAGCAGCAATTTAGTTGGGATAAACCTAATCAGATCTGGGCGAGTGACATTACGTTTATTCCAACCCAAGAAGGTTGGTTATATTTAGCAGTAACCCTTGATTTGTATGCTCGAAAAGTTGTGGGTTGGGCGATGGATAAACGCATGACAAGACAATTAGTTATAGATGCCTTACACATGGCTTATTGGCGCAGGAAACCAGCTAAAGGATTAATTCATCACTCGGATAAGGGCTCGCAATATGCCTCTTATGGCTTCCAAGCCTATTTGAAGCACTATGGCATGATTGGCAGCATGAGTGGTACGGGTAACTGCTACGATAATGCTGTTGTAGAAATCTTCTTTCATACCTTGAAAGTAGAGTTGGTACATGATTGTGTATTTGTTACCAGAGCGCAGGCAAAAATGGCTTAACTTTCTCTCCTAAAAAATGGATCAAGATCAGCCTCGAATTTGATCACAAGTATGGAATGCTAACCGACTTAAATAGGATGGAGAATCATGACAGTGTCCCGGTACTTCATTATCTTGCTTAGTTGACGATTCCTCCATCCTTCCCAACCAACATGATCAGTATTGGGCGGGTAAAGTCAATATACAAGTTAGATGAACACTCTCAATTAAAAAATATTCTCTGGTGTATGTAACAGCGCTTGTTGTTCTTCTCTTTGTTCTTGCCTTTTTATCTTGCGTTTATATAAACCTACCTCAGCATAAGCTGTTTGCTGAGGCGCCTCCCTATTGCTGCTATAAGACTGTCGGCGTAACCCTGTATATAATTTAGCCGCTTGGCTTGAGTATATCTTAGCCTCATCAGTTAATTTTAACCAATGGCAACAATCGGCTGCCCTTTCGAATAGCTGCTGGCAAGCTACTTTTAACTCATGACTAAATTCCACAGCAGACAGCTTTTCACAACAGCGGATGGCCTTTTTATAAAAGGTTAGCGCTTGCTCTTGGTAATAGTGTTGATAGAGCTCTACCGGCTCATTTCGACTTAAATTGTACCAGACATCACCTGCTTGTAGGTAATTGGTTAAAGCTTGCGAATATTGTTTGTTTAGTAGCCGTGTCTTAGCGTCTTTTAAATAAGCATCATACTGCCGTTTGGTTTCTAATGTCTTATAAAATAAAGTCTCAATATCCTGCCTGTCTAGAATAAATCTTACCCCTTTATCATCTGCACCATGCATAATGAGTAATTTTATACTACTCGCATCCGCTTGATTGATACAGTTTTGTATAGGTTTTTCATTGTTTAATGAAACTACATTCTTACTAAGTAAATTTGGCTTTGCCTTATATTTTAAAAGGGTTAAGATGCTATCGGGTTTATTACATAATGTTGCCTCATAAAGGGCTGTAGCATTATCATAATAACAATCTACGTTATAGATATTATGACTTAATAGCCAAGCGATAGATTTAGCTTCACCTTGGCTTGCCGCTGCATGTAATGCACCGCCTGGCCTTAAGGCATCTAAAAACAGCGCTAAAGGATGTTTCATTATTATCTCCTACTGAATTATCTATCATGCCTTATTGTAACGCGATGCCTTGGTGATAAACAATTAATCACACTTATTGGGATAGCTGTCTAGGTTCTGTCGATGAGCTATCAGGTAATTTATCTAACTCAGCAATACCATCTTTGAGCTGTACTTGATAGCGCTGCAAGTTTTCTTGTTTAACATGCTGTTCAAACTTATCAAAAACAAAAGCAAGCGTAGCAAACCCTAAGTTTAGGCCTAGCATGCTCCAATCAACATCATTTTTGCTATCCGTTTGATTTGCTAGCTCATTAACAAAACGACCTATTAAAAAGCCGCAGGCAAGCAGTTGGAGAAGTGTATTAACTAGCGTAATGGTTATATTAACTCCGGTATTAGCCCATGTTTCATTAATCCCATATCTATCAGATCTAGACCATCTAACATTGGGATAAACATAGCTTTACACGGAAGTGTATGACGGTATGATAAAATTAAGAGGCGAAATCGATAGCTATATATCCTCATTATCGAATGCTATATATTATACTCGTAAATGGTTTATTTACTTTAGAGGTAAGTATCATGACAGTACCACAACGATTAATAGCCCGCATAAAAGATAAAGATCCGTTGGTCAAAAAGCTTATCAAGCTACCCTATATGAATATAAATGACAAGGATGTAGAGGAGCTAGTCAATGTTTTAAAAGATGATGATTGGGGAAAGCTAGATTTAAGCGGTAATAATATTACTGCTGAAGGCGCCAAACTTTTAGCCAGTATTAAAATTGAGGAGCTTAACTTAAGCCAGAATAGTTTAGGTGATGAAGGCGCTAAGCATTTATTAAACAGCCCAACTGTAAAAAAGATGGTTTTAGATGATAACGGAGTGTTAAAACAAACTTTAGCAGATAGGCCGTATAATAATTTAAAACTCACCCCAAAAATTCTTGATATATTATATCCTTCTGAAAAGGCTTCTACTAAATTTGATTTACTCGAATATGAAATAAATAACACAGCTTTTCTCTATACTGCTTCAATGTTTAAAGCACCTAATCACAATTATACCAATAATAAGTCTAACTTATTTCAGCAAGAGCAAGAAAATCTATTGAAAGAGCAAAATGAAGTCAATGCTATCTTAGAAAAGATAGAACACGACCATAAACTTAAAAGCTTAACCAATGCGTATTCCACGCAAAACGATCAGAGATTCCACTCGAAAACGATCAAGCGGAGCGCAGCGACGCGCCGGTTAAATTGTAGTAGTATTACTCCTCCTG
>JAQSXL010000157.1 GCA_029256685.1 Gammaproteobacteria bacterium
GGCATCATACAACCCAAGATAACTTCATCAAGTTCATCAGGTGCAAACGGTTGCCGAGCTAATAACTCTCTTCCTGCTGCAACGGCTAAATCAGAAGCCGAAAAAGATCCTGGCTTGCCCTTGGCCTTTAAGAAAGGCGTGCGAGCTCCATCCACCACATAAACCTCACGCCCTTTATAATTAAGCTGCTTTCCCATGGTGCTTTCCTAACTAAATTAAATAACTGTAACAAGTGTAGCTGGCTAGTAAAATTTTCGCAAATAGCTTTGCAAAAAATATAATCTTTTAAAGGCTATTACTTAACTCTTGATCGTAATGAAAGAACAGGGTTTCTTATCATTTATTGGATAGGTGGCTGTGAGCTATGAATCAGCGCTTAGATAACATTCATTAGCAGCAAGGATATTATTCATTCTCTTACGATTAGTATGGGATGAGGTTACTCTTCTCAAACAAATATCCTTGTCAAGTTTCTATAATTGGTATTTTACTCTAGATGCTTTATAATTTTAGACCTTATTTTCTATATAACTGTTAAATGAATATTTTGGACCCTATAGTAGACACTGAAATTGAACAATTTTGCAACTTTGGCAAAACGGTTGTTGAAATTGAATTACATGCCATTCAAGCGCTGACGAGTAGGATTGACGAAAGTTTTGCTCATGCTTGCCGTTATATTTTAGCTTGTCAAGGACGCGTTGTAGTCATTGGTATGGGAAAATCAGGCCACATTGGTGGCAAACTGGCTTCTACATTAGCAAGCACCGGCACGCCCGCTTTTTTTGTACATCCTGGCGAAGCAAGTCATGGTGATTTAGGGATGATCACGGCTAACGATGTGGTCATTGCTATTTCTTATTCGGGCCGTACCAACGAGATTTTAACCCTATTACCATTGATTAAGCGTTGGAATATCCCCTTAATTAGTATAACGGGCGATACAAATTCTCCACTGGCCCGTACCGCAAACGTTAATTTAAACGTACAAGTTAAAGAAGAAGCGTGCCCACTGGGGCTTGCGCCTACTTCCAGCACTACCACCACTCTAGTCATGAGTGATGCTTTGGCTATTGCTTTATTACAGGCCCGTAACTTTACCGCAGAAGATTTTGCCTTATCTCATCCAGGCGGCACCTTAGGTAAACGCCTGTTGCTACGCATTCATGATATCATGCGTACCGATAAAGAAATTCCCAAAGTTTTTGAACATGCCTTATTAGCGGAGGCCTTAGTCGAAATGTCACAGAAAGGCATGGGCATGACCGCTATTGTCAATGTTCAAGGTCAATTATTAGGTGTATATACCGATGGTGATTTACGCCGTACCCTAGACCATGGTTACGACATCCGTACCACTAAAATAACCGAAGTTATGACTAAAAATTGTAAAACCATAGCAGCCGAAGCACTAGCAGTAGAATGTTTAGAGAGGATGGAGAAATATAAAATCACTTCTTTACTTATCGTAGATGAACAACAAAGACCTATTGGCGCTATTCATATGCATGATCTGCTGCGGGCGGGAATAGTATAATGGAACATCTCATTGCCAAAGCAAAATCGATTAAATTATTAATCCTTGATGTCGATGGAGTGCTCACCGATGGCAGGATTTACCTGAATGACAGCGGTATTCAACAACTGGCCTTTCATATCCAAGACGGATTGGGTATCAAACTACTGCAAAAAACCGGAGTCCAAGTAGCTATCATCACGGGCAGGCAAAGTCAGGTAGTTGCACTACGGGCAGAAATCTTAGGCATAAAATATGTTTACCAAGGAAACGTTGATAAGCGTAAAGCTTACCAAGATTTACGCGCGCTATTAGGATTGGCCGATACCGAAATTGCCTATGTTGGCGATGATTTACCCGATTTGCCTTTACTACAACAAGTTGGCTTACCCATTGCGGTTGCTAATGCCCGAGAAATCATTAAAACACAAGCAGCTTGGCAAACGAAAGGCCATGGTGGTCAGGGAGCAGTCCGTGAAGTTTGCGAATTCATTATGCAAGCGCAGGGAACATGGGAGAAAATGACCAATGAATTTTATGCCAAGTAGTAAACAACTTAGTATAGTATTTTTACTCATTGTTGCGGTTGGCTTCACGGGTTGGTTAGCTTTTCATCACACGCGCTATAACCATGCTGCCAATAAGACAGATAATAATCCCGATAGTATTGCCGAGAATGTTACTATTATTAATATGGACCTTGAAGGTAATCCTGCCTCCCATTTTAGTGCCACTAAAATGGTTCACTACCCCCATAAAAATACCACCTTGGCCTCTCAACCTAACTTAGTCGTTTTTATTAAAAATGAGCAACCCTGGCATATAAGCGCCAAACAAGGCGAAGCCGTCGACGGTAACACTATGATACGGCTTTGGGATAATGTTAAATTTGTTCAACCAGCTAGCCAAGATAATCCGGAAAGCACCGTATTAACCGAAAAATTTACTTTCTGGCCCCACAAAAAAATAGGAGAAACGGATAAACCGATTACTTTACTTCAAGCGGGCACTAAAGTTACTGCGATTGGCTTGATAGCGAATACGACTACAGGCCAAGTTGATCTTCTAAAAGATGTTAGAGGAAGTTATGTGGCCCCAAACTAAACTATTTCGCCTACTATTACTGTTGCTAATACCTATCCTAGCCTATGGGAATCACCTTGAAACGCAGGTGAAATCCGATAGTGGCGATCTTAATTACAAATCGGGTATTGACACCTATATCGGTCATGTGACAATAATCCGCGGCGCCGCGCAATTAGAAGCCGATAAGGCCATTACTTATCTCGATAAAAGCCGTAAACTACAAAAGGCCATAGCTTTTGGAAATCCGGCTCATATGTGGCAGAAAGCTACAGGACAAGAAACAGAATTTCACGCCTATGCCAAACGAATTGAATATTATCCTAATCAAAATCTGATTATCCTTATCGGTGATGGTAAAATAATTCATGATAATAATACCTTGCAAGCACCCTATATCACCTATAATATTCAAAACCAAACCTTAACTACCCAACCTTCTAAAGCGGGAAGAACAACCATTATCATACGTAAAAATGAATGAATACATTAACAGCTGAAAATTTAGGTAAAAAATATAAAACCCGTGCCGTTGTTAAAGATGTCTCTTTAGCCATCAAAAGTGGCGAGATCGTTGGTTTATTAGGCCCCAATGGCGCTGGAAAAACCACTAGTTTTTACATGATAGTGGGGCTTATTGCTTGCGATCAAGGCAAAGTGGTTTTAAATGAGCAAGCGATTACTTCTTTGCCGATATATGCCCGGGCCCGATTAGGCATCAGCTATCTTCCGCAAGAGCCCTCTATTTTCCGCAAACTTACAGTAGCTGAAAATATCCTTGCCATCTTACAATTGCACCGCCAATTAACTAAAAAAGAACAACAAAATAAACTAGAGAGCCTACTGCAAGAGTTTCATATAAGTCATATCCGCAATTCCTTAGGTATTAGCCTTTCGGGTGGCGAACGCCGCCGGGTTGAAATCGCCAGAGCACTGGCTACCGAACCAAAATTCATTTTGTTAGATGAGCCTTTTGCGGGGATTGATCCCATTTCCGTCATCGATATTAAACGAATCATTCGTCACTTAAGCGCTCAAGGAATAGGGATCTTAATTACCGATCATAATGTCCGTGAAACCTTGGATATTTGCCAACGGTCTTATATTGTTAATGATGGTCAACTGGTATTAGAAGGTACTCCTCAAGAAATTTTAGCGAATCAAAAAGTCCGTGAGGTTTATTTAGGTCAGGAATTTAATTTATGACTTATCTATATCTCAGCAAACTGAGATTACCGGTTTCTTTCTGCTATTTGGGTACCGGCTAAACGCTTTTTTTACGCTATATTCGGACTCACTACTCTTTAATTTTAATAAAAATCTCGTACAAAAACAGGGGCTTAAATAACCTCCAACCTAATCTTTGCTAGGATAGACCTTGTACTATCTCATTTATCAGCTATATTTACCTTTATAAGAGATATTTTTTAGGGTTGAGTGTAATAAAAACCAGGATTCAATACTTGTAGTTATTTTATTACACCCTCTTGTTGTTTTTTGGGCCTTTTTTATTTTAGCTATACCCCAAGGCATCAATAGTTTTTAATGCAGCAGCTACTTAAAATTATTCGAAAAATAGGATTAAAAATTAGGGGATCAAACTAGCAAAAGCGATAAATAATCTGGAACAACTTAAAATATAATTATATAATCAGTAATCAAAAAGGAGACTATCATGAATATTAATTTAACCGGACACCAAGTTGAAATCACCGATGCTTTACGCAGTTTTGTTACCGATAAATTCGAAAAGTTAACCCGCCATTTTGAGCGCATCATAAACATTAACATTGTTTTTGGAGTTGAAAAACTTATTCAGGTAGCAGAGGCCACTATTCATATTCCCGGCAGTGATATTCATGCCAAAGCTGAAGCAGATAATGTATACAGTGCCATCGATATACTGATCGACAAATTAGATAGGCAATTAAAAAAACATAAAGAAAAACTAACCGATCACTAAAAATTATCGTATTTTTACATGCATATTATTGATCTTCTTACGCCCGAGCGCACCTTATATGCTAGCACTATCGGTAGCAAAAAACGTGCGCTTGAGGTTTTAAGTCAGCTTTTCAGCCAACAACCCGATATTAATAGTCATGAACTATTTGAAGCCTTTATTGAGCGAGAACGGCTAGGAACAACGGCCATAGGGTATGGAATAGCCATACCCCATATTCGTGTTATTATCACAAGCACTTGATTTTAATGCCTTAGATCGGCAATGGGTGGATATCTTAGTTGGGCTTATTGTGCCAGCAGAAGCCACTATAGAGCATTTACAAATTTTGGCAGCTCTAGCAGAAACCTTCAGCCATGAAACCTTTCGTAATCAGCTTAGGCAAGCCACCGATAGCCAATCTCTTTATCAAATTGCAACCAACAGCCACTCAATGTTCTTACCAGATGTTTCTATTAAGGCCTCTAATTAGATGAACACCGAATTTATTACCCTACATGGCGTTTATATGGAAGTTTTAGGTTTAGGCGCTCTATTAACTGGAAAAAGTGGAATCGGGAAAAGTGAATTAGCTTTAGGTCTGATCGACCGTGGTCACCATTTAATTGCAGATGATGCCATTGAATTTACCAAAG
>JAQSXL010000158.1 GCA_029256685.1 Gammaproteobacteria bacterium
GACGGTGCATACTAACTCTTGGGAACGCCACTAAAATATGCCGATAAAATTCTCGCCAGATTAGTTCATTGATCCAAGTGCTAGCGCCCGAATCATCTAGAAACAACAAGCCATTATTTGTTTCTTGTGCGATTTTCAAACAAGAACGAATTGAAATCATGCCAGAATTTAAATAAGGAGAAAGCCTACTCGTGTTATTTTTTGCAGGAAAATCGCGGTTTGGCTGATAGTCAGTTATTTTTTGAGTTACAAAATCATTTAGCCTTTTCTGCGCAATCTGTTCACCGGCCGGCCAGAGTTCTGGCGCAATTTCCGAGTGAAAACCATTAATTTTTTTAGGCAATGGATCATGAGCTAGGATAAGTAACTTTTGGGGTTTAGGCTTGGGATAGACTTCATAACCCCGTGTCTGAATAGCCGTAAGCCAAGCTTTTTTAAAGGGAGTGAAAATTTTGTAATATTCGCTTTTTTGATTGACAATGTAGCCAGGCTCGGCAATGACCTGGTCGTGATAACTACGCACTTTAAGCCCGTGTTGTTCTAAACGGGTTGTTACCTTTTGATCACGACGGCTCTCGTCAATTTCATATTGTTTATTAAAAAAAAGTCGTGCGGTATGGGTTTGCTGTGCTAGCTTAAGCAATATTGCGGGAATTTGTTGGTCATTTGTGGCGTAGCGTATTAACAATGGAATGTTAAGTTGGGATAGCTCTGCTTGTAATTCATGCAAACCTCTTAACATAAACTCTACTTTGCAGGCTGCTGTATCATGCTTTTGCCAAACTTCGGGGGTGATTATGAAAACCGCAATAACACCGTCATTAGCGGTTGTGCAGGCATAATGCAATGCCATATTGTCGGTTACCCGCAGATCTTCTCTAAACCACATTAAACAGCGCATGATTTAAGCCAGAGTTAGTAAAAATTTGCCTAGCAGCCCAATCCCAAAAACCACGCTAATACCGCCCAGATATAAAAGTCCAAACCATAACCATTGTTTTTTGTGAGCCATGTTTAATATCCTTCACCCGTAATAATTTTGCCGCGAAACACCCGGTAGGTATATAGGGTATAACCTAGCAATACCGGTAACAAGAATACGATGCCTATTAATAAAAATATCAACGAGCTTCGGGCTGAGGCCGCTTGCCAAAAGGTAGTTTGATAAGGAATTAAATAGGGCCACAAACTAATACAAAAACCAAGATAAGCGAGCAAAAATAGTATTATGCTAAATAGAAAAGGCTGCCAGTGATAACGCTTGCTTAAGGTAAACCAAATATAACCCATCACTAAGATGCTGATGATAGGTAGGGGCAATAAATAAAATAAATTTGGCAAGCTAAACCAGCGGTGCCAAATGTGTGGATCAATAAAGGGAGTCCATAAACTAACTATAGCCAGACAGATACCGATTAGAATAAGTAAGCGCTTGGCAAACAAATACATTTTAGTTTGTAATTCATGGGTGGTTCGGGCAATTAGCCAGCCAGCCCCTAGTAAACCGTAACCAAATATTACGGCAATACCGGTAAACAAGGTAAAGGGGGTTAGCCATTGATAATCTTTTACGATCAAAAAACTATCGCTAACCCCATAACCTTGCACAAAGGTACCTAAAATTAAACCTTGGCAAAAAGCAGCAATCGTAGAACCTACTGCAAAAGCAATACTCCAACGGTAACGATAGGTTTTAGCCTTGAAGCGAAACTCAAACGCCACTCCACGAAAGATCAAGGCGGCTAGCATAATCATCAGGGGCATATAAAGCGTAGGAAGCAGGGTACTGTAAACGACAGGAAATGCGCCATACAGTAGTGCGCCGCCTAATACCATCCAGGTTTCATTGCCATCCCAAACTGGAATAGCGGTCTGCATCATAATATCGCGTTGTTGTTCATCGTGTATCCAGGGAAATAAGATACCAATCCCCAGATCGAAACCATCTAGCACGACATACATCATAATGACGAAGGCCAAGATACCTGCCCAAGTTAGCGTTAACCAGTCCATTATTTTATCTCCTGATGCATATAGGTGAAAATGGAATCCGGATTGGTTTTTAATTCATGTTTATCTGGGCCGTGGCTTAATAATTTGAATACATAAAACAAATAACAGCTAAAAACCACTCCATAAACGATAAAGAAAGCTGTAAGCGAGATGGCAACTTGGTGAGCCGATAGCTCGGCAGCGGTGTCGTTGGTCAATAGTTGCTGATAAATCACCCAGGGCTGTCGTCCGGATTCGGCGGTAAACCAGCCTGCAAGGGTGGCTATAAAACCCAAAGGGGTCATCAAAATGCAAGTTCTCAATAACCACTTATTGGAATAAAGTTGATTTTTAAATCTTAAATATAAGCTCCACACGGCTATCAATATAAATAACAAACCAATCCCTACCATTAAGCGGAAACTATAGAAAACAATGGGAACAACTGGGCGTTGTTCGGGTGCTACCGATTTTAGACCTATAAGCTTCGCATCCCATTTATGGCCATTAATCAGACTGGCCAGTTTAGGAATTTTAATTTCCCAATGATTCATTTCTTGCGTGGTATCGGGTATGCCAAATAATATTAATGGAGCGCCACTCGTCGTCTCCCATAAACCTTCCATGGCTGCTGTTTTAAGAGGTTGATGCTTGTGTACATAAAGTCCCACCATATCGCCTAACAAGATTTGGGTTGGAGCGAGGATTAAGGCTGCAGCCATGACTAAAGAAAAGCAACTTTTAGCAAATTCCTGATGTTTTTGCTTAAGTAAATACCAGGCAGAAATGCCGGCTACAAAGAAGCAAGCCGATAAATAAGATGCCAAGAGCATATGAATATAACGAGGAATAAACGAGGGGTTAAAAATGACTTGTAGCCAATCGTTGACAATAAAGCGGCCGCTTTCTTTAATAAACCCAGCGGGGGTTTGCATCCATGAGTTAGCCGACATAATCCAAAAGGCAGAGATCATGGTGCCAATAGTTACTAAAAGAGTTGCAAGATAATGCAGCCGGGGGCTTACCTTGTTCCAGCCAAATAGCATAACGCCTAAGAAACCTGCTTCTAAAAAGAAAGCCGTTAATACTTCATAGGCAAATAAGGGGCCTAATACTCCGCCAATGGCATAGGTGTAACCAGGAAAGTTCGTGCCTAGTTCATAAGACATCACTATGCCTGATACAATTCCCATCCCCATGGTCAAGGCAAAGACCTTGGTCCAAAATTTACAAATGGCTAAATAGAGAGGATCTCGAGTTTTGATCCAGCGATACTCCATAATGGATAGAAAAAGACCTAGCCCAAGATTTAGCGTGGGGAAAATAATATGAAATCCGATGGTAAAGCCAAATTGAATACGGGAAAGGAGGGTGGCATCAAACATTTATTATCCTCCGCTATTTAGGTATCACGGTATGAATACTTATTATACCTTTGGTTGAACCAAGCGGCAATTTATAAAAAAAGCCATGTAAGAGTAGCATCTGTAGTACTTTAATTTAGCTACGCGTTAATTCAGGAAAAATATTACAAAATAGTGTAGAATATACAAGGTATGCTATCTAAAATCATAGCTCAGTTTAAATTTAGATAAGGAGAAGAGCCATGAAATCGCTAACTGTTATTGATTGGGTTGCTCTTGTTTTAGTCATCGTAGGTGGCTTAAATTGGGGGCTGGTTGGGTTATTTAAGTTTAATATAGTCGAAGTTATTTTTAGATTTGCACCGATTATCATTAATATTGTTTATATAATTGTGGGTATTGCCGCAATATATTTAGCTGTTATTGCCATTAAATTACAAAAAAGCGTCTAAATTTACTAGGAATGGGCGGGTGAGTTGCTTTTCACCCGCTTTATCTTAGTTGTCAGCCATTTAATTTTTATTCATCAATTATTAGCTGGACACTAGCGAGTTTGTTATCATAAGCACTTGGCTTTTTTATTTAAAAATTTATGCACAAAGAACTCGCGTTTTTGAAAGTCACCCAAAATTTAAAAATGGAGTTACGCCAGAGTTGGCTAGCTAATTATAGACCAGAAAGTGTTGCCGAGCACTTCTGGCGTCTAGTCGAAGCTAAAATATGCGGCAAATAATAGCTCGGCTATGGTATGGCCATAATAAATTAGTTTATCTGTTACTACCGTTTAGTTGGCTTTATCGTTTGATCATAGCGCTGCGTCGTTATGGCTATAAAAAAGATATTTTTAAATCTTTTACTGCATCCGTGCCGGTTATAGTAGTTGGTAATATCACCGTAGGGGGTACAGGAAAAACCCCACTGGTCGTTGCGTTAGCACATTTTCTAAAGCAACAAGGTTATAAACCTGGGATAGTTAGCCGTGGCTATGGGGGACAAGCTGAGTCTTATCCAAAATTTGTTAATGCTAATAGTAATCCCTTGCAAGTAGGTGATGAACCACTTTTAATAGCCAAAAATACTCATTGCCCGGTAGTCGTTGATCCTAAGCGGGTAAGAGCGGTACAAACCCTACTCTATCGGTTTGCGTGTGATATTGTTATTTCCAATGATGGATTACAGCATTATGCGTTAGCTAGAACCATTGAAATTGCGGTTATCGATGGAGCTAGACGCTTTGGTAATGCTCATTGTTTACCCGCAGGCCCGTTGCGTGAGCCTATTACTCGGTTAAGGACCATAGATTTTATAGTTTGTAATGGTAAAACCCAAGCTGATGAATATGTTATGAATCTTGCAGCTAAACGGTTTATGAATGTGGCAAAACCAAACCAGG
>JAQSXL010000159.1 GCA_029256685.1 Gammaproteobacteria bacterium
GCAGAGACTAACAAGCTGAGTACACAATCTGAGAGTCTCGATAAAGTGGCTGTGGCCAGTCAAGCCTTGAAAACTCGCTTGTTTACTCGAGGCGTTATTGGAAATGTCTATAGAACTAAATTATGTACCGATAAAGATCTAATTAAGGAACAACAAAATTGGTTTCCTTTAGCCTGTTTAAGTGCCGATACTCCGTCTGGGTTACTCGATTTTATTAAAAACAGCAGAAGCAAGGTTAGCATATCCGGCAGTGATCTTATTCACCTCTTTGCTTATACTTCAAAAAATAAACCTAAGCTTCCAGTGGATACTTATACAGGAATCTTAAATCAAGGGATATTTTTTTGGAATATTGGTAAGAAGTTTAGTAAGGAGCTAAAGTCCTTAATTAACAATTGTAAGCCAGGAAGGGTAAGCCCTGACGTTTTAGAAAAATTGCGCAGTATTCTTGGTAATGAGCAGTTGAGAGGCTATTTAAACTTAAAAAAATCTCCTGAATTAGTAAAGAAGTTAGCCGAGATAAACGACCCCATTCTGGATGAGATCTTAGCCAAAGACGAGGCTTTAAGCCCCTTATTAACCGATAAAGATAAATATCAGTTCTTTAAAGAATTGCCAGAGGGTTCATGGTTAGATAAAGCGCTTGATGCCACGATCGATAATGGGCAGTTTGAAAAGTATATTTTAACAAAATATCCATTTATTATTAGTAAAATTTTGCAAGACGCAACGGCAGAACAACTGAATGAGTTGGTTGGAAAACAGGCCGAAATTAAATCCTTTGTATTAGCCAATGACGAGCTGGTTACAAAATGGACCCAAGCCTATGAGTTCGATGCGGCCGATTATCTAAAACAATCTTTAATACCTACTAGCGGTTATAAGTTTAATCATTTACCGAAAAAACAGTATAAAGCGGCTGCGAAAGATATAGATAGCGCCGTGTTAAATCAGTTGGTGAAGGTTTCCGATGCCAAAATTTCTAATTCGCTAAAACTTAATTTCATTAAAGTAGCCCTTAAAAAAAATCCTCACATAAAACCGGCAGCAATCCAGTTACCGAATGAGCTGGCTTTAAATTTCGTCAATAACACCGATTTTACTGTAAACCATAAATTTTTTTCCTTGGTTGAAAACCATTTTACCCAAGCTGATTTTTGTAAAGCTGTTAAGGATAAGGCCGCAGCTAAATTAATAGCGGGAGGCTATTTAACGGAAAACCAACTTTTTACTCAAGAGCAATTAGCGAAAATTTGGGTTTTGCCAGAAATTACTCTTGAGCACGTTGGCAAAAAATGCTTTGAATCCTTATTCGAAACCTCCGAATTTATCACTCAATTGGCAATGCGGAATTTGGATTTATTACTAAGCAAAATCATTAACGAACAAGGTAATCTATTACCGCAAGCTAAGTCCCATTTTATTGATTGGCTGAAAAGTGATAATTATACCCCGTTGAATACGTTTTTATTAAGAGCAAATACAGCGTCGCTTGTTACGCAAAACCCCGAGATTCTTACCGATATTATTGATGGGGATTGTGATTTAGCGCTAGGCTTATTAACGGCGGCAGAAACTAATACCCAGCTTACTTGGTTAATTAACCCCCTAATGGCTTTTACTAGTCAAGCAAACATTCAGGTTGTTTTTGCAGAGGTATTATCTCAAGAGCAGAATTTGGCAAACTTAAGCCAATTTTTAGCCAGCACTAAGCCCGAAATTAAAAATTTAATTGAGCTTTTAGCGAAAAACGTACCCAGTTTTTCATTAAAGATTGTGGAAGCCGCCTCTATTGAGGCTATCAATACTCATCCATTACTCTATATAACGGGTATTAAAAATTCGGAATTTGCTACCCAATTTAGTACGCCAGTCATTGAAAACCTGTTACAAGCTACCAAGATGGTGCGGGATGAAATTATTGAGCAAATTTTGAGCGGTAACCTTAAGCAAAAATCGGCTATTGCTAAAAGATTATTAGCAAGTGATAAAATTAAGCCTAGTCATGAAGATAGGGCTGTTTTTGAATGTTTGTGGAAGCCTAAATTACAAGAGCTTGATATTGAACAGATGGTAAAATTGCTGGCTATACCCGAAGCAAAAACAGCCTTGCTAAAAGATGCTATAACTTGCCGCAACTTGCTTAGCAGCGAACAGGACATATTCACCGCTAACGATGAAGAACTCATCCAGCATCTATGGGAAGAGCAATCAGAGTTAGCGGCCTTAGACGTAAATCAGTGCTTAAAATTGTTAAAATTAGGTATTGCTAAGGCTAGCATAGCAATTCTTAATAAACCGGGATTATTCGAAGTATTCTCGGCCGAGCAATTAATTGAGTTATTAAAGTTCAAGGATGAGTCAGTTTCTAATGCTGTTTTAGCCAAGCCAGTTTGCTGCTTGAAGTTGATTAATTTTATTGCCGAACAATCTAAGGAATTTGAGTTTACTAACCAACAAGCTTGGCTAATGTTTTGCCATAACGATGAACTGCGCGACACCCTCTATGGCATAGATAAGCTACGTAAACAAGTACTCGGTTTTGTAGATACCCTGAGTAATAGTAAGCTTGGTGAGCAGGAAAAAGCAGCCCAAAGTTATATTTTAACTAAAAGAATTGAATCTTTACAAAAAGGCGAGCCCGCAGCCGTTGCAAAATTAAGCCATATAGTGACTAAAATTTTAAGCTCTGCCACCCAAACGCAGTTAGATAGTTTTCTATCTATAGACGCGGAGGGTCATTTAGAGATTCGAGAAGTCGTGATTAATGAGCTGAAAACTCAGCTTGACGAAAAATCACTCACAGACTTAAATCAGCTGAATTCTATTATTTTACCCGTGATTTTAAGGGATGAAAATTTAAGAAAAACGATTTATCCAGCTTTAGAGTTTGCAGAGCTTGTACAAATTTCAAACAAAGAAATAGCCCAATGGTTATTTAATCACTCAGAAGGTTTTGCTCGGCTTGAACCCGATGAAGTGAGTGACCTGCTAACCGATCCCCAGGCAAAAGAATTATTAAGCCTGGCGGTAATTAAGCTCGGTGATACGGAAAAACCCTATTTAATCCGTTATTTTGAAGAAAAATTAGCTAAAAAAGAGACTACATTAATCCAGCTAAAAGTAGCCCTTAAAAACTTATTAGCGGTTGCAGATTTTCGTCATGAGCTTGCAGATAAGCAAGATTATGCTGAATTCAAACAATATGTAGTCACTATTTTTAAAGCCAAAAGCTTTGAAGACTTGCTAAAGCCGCAGCAGTTATCAATAGCTAATAGTCGATTTGGCTCTTTTTCTGTTAAGATACTTGCCAACAATAATGATCGTGTTAGCAGTTTGCCCGTTATTAACCCCAAACCCGCTGACGAATTAGAAACTAAGGTATATACGCTATGAACTTGAATTTTTTGGATTTTGAGCAACCCTTTGCTGAATTAGAAGCAAAGATTGAAGAATTACGTCATGTCACTACTGATCAAGAGGTAAATTTAACCACCGAGATCAAACGGTTAGAGCGCAAAAGTCGGCATCTAACTAAATCTATTTTTAGCAATTTATCATCGTGGCAAGTTGCACAATTGGCGCGTCATCCACTACGGCCTCATACTTTAGATTATATTCGGCTTATTTTTACCGATTTTGATGAGTTACACGGCGATCGCATGTTATCCGATGGTCCTGCTTTAGTGGGGGGCATTGCAAGGTTTGAAGGTCAGCCCGTATTAGTGTTAGGTCAGGAAAAAGGCCGCGCGACCAAAGAAAAAGTACGGCGTAATTTTGGCATGGCCCGTCCCGAAGAATACAAAAAAGCACTGCGTCTCATGAAATTAGCCGAGAAATTTAAGCTACCTATTTTTAGCTTTATCGATACGGCGGGAGCATATCCTGGCATAGGTGCCGAGGAACGTAATCAAAGTGAAGCCATTGCCCGAAATCTAGCGGAAATGTCACTGCTAAAAACGCCTATTATTTGTACGGTCATAGGAGAAGGCGGTTCGGGAGGCGCTTTAGCCATCGGTGTTGCCGATCGCATTTTAATGCTGCAATATAGTATTTATTCGGTCATTTCCCCGGAAGGTTGTGCCTCCATTTTATGGCGTAGTGCGAATAAGGCCCCGGAAGCAGCAGAAGCCATGGGAATCACCGCTAAGCGTTTAAAGGAACTCAACCTCATCGATGAGGTGATTGACGAGCCTCTTGGTGGTGCACATAGGAATACCGAGCAAATGGCGCAGCAGTTAAAGCAGACGCTAGCAAATCATTTAGCTCAGCTACAGCAGCAATCTACCCCTAATTTGCTGGAAACTCGCTATCAGAAATATATGAGGATAGGTGAGCAGCAGCAACATAAGCCGAGGGGCTTAAGGAAATATTGGTGTTTGTTCTCTTCCTTAATGGAAGCCATAGACTCTGACTCTTTCCTTTTGCTCCTTGACTTGGTTTTTTTCCCGAGTGAAGCTATTCTCTAAATCTATATGTTAGCCATTTTACAGTCACTACTTGCCAAGACCGATAAGGCTAAAATTTTTTACCTGGGATACAGCGGTGGCTTAGATTCTCATGTGCTATTGCATATGTTACATAAACTAGAGCTCAACTTGCGGGCAATCTATATTGATCATGGTTTAAGTAAGAATGCTAAAGCTTGGGCAAGGCACTGCGAGCAGGTTTGCGATGATTTAGTAGTACCTTATCAAGCTATTACGGTTAATGCCAAATCAACGGTG
>JAQSXL010000160.1 GCA_029256685.1 Gammaproteobacteria bacterium
TCGTTAGGAGGAGTATATGGGGTTAACAACCTTAGTAGAGATCACCTTTGGGTTAGGTCTTTTTTTCAATGCGGCCTTATTTATACCGCAAATCGTAAAGCTCTATAAAACCAAAAATGCCCAAGGTCTCTTATGAACGGTAATTTAGCAACTTTTGATTTTAGTAAAAGTGAAAAACGGAACATTCTAAATTTACTTCCTCATTCACCAAAAACTTTATTAATTAATCAAACCATGAAGCTGCAAATGCTACAGTTATTAGGATTTATAATTAATGAAATACGTAACTCAATAGTTCTCTTTTATTATCAAAAAAAATTTTCAAAGTTCGATCCACATATAGGCGACACATTATGTCAAATAAGAGCGTATAAAGTTTTATTACTGTTTTATCAAAGCACATCTGATATACATGAGCAGTTTGAAAAATTTAATCAGGCTTATCAGCTAGTTAACCAACATATTGCTGATTTGGAAGCTCTAATTGAACAAAAAAATGGAAAATACCAGAAAGCGTTAGATAGTAGTGAGGAGCTTTTTAGCTTCATGCAGCAAAGAGGTTTAATTTTTAACATTTCCGAAGATTTAATTTTTCTGACACAGGCAAAAATAGTAGCAAACTTCAGTAAAATTGATACTGCAGGTGTTTCAAGAGGTATTGATTACGATAAACTTTGTTTAAAAGCAGGAACCTCTAAAAGTTTAGCCAAGCGAATAATACATTCTTATCAGCAACATATCGCTACGTTATCTTGCTCTTTTATCATAGAGCTACTAGAAGAGTTGCCAAGCTTAAAGGAATTAAAAAGAAAGTTAATTGAACTACGGCAAATTGATAATGATAAGCGTCCTGTATTGCCTTGCTATGAAGCAACTAAAGTCTTATTGAAACATATATTAAGAGAAAAGCACCCTGTAATTTTGTCTGTAGATAGAGAATTTGAAACAAATATTGATACAATAAATCTATTATTTATTTCTAACCAGGATAGTACTCGCTTTATATTAAATAGTGATATTTGGGCTTATCCTGCTGACACCCCTTGTATTATTATTAAGGGTACAACCATTTATACTCATAAAGAAACCATAGAAACAAAAGAGCAATTTATCAATAGACTTACTACCTTAGGTCTTGATAATGCCATCCTTGCTAATATGGCAAAGCACCCACAATATTCGGCCCCTGAGTTAAAAGATTTAAGTGAAGACCCTTATCAGTGTTTATTAGGTAAAAAATTTAGCACTTTAGATGCAAACTTAATTATTGATAAGCTTAAAAATGAGTTTATTAAAATGAAAGAGCTTAGTGATCAAACGGGATGCTGCCTAGAAAATCCATCGTTGTTTTTAGTAAAGCATATTTTTTGTGATATGGCTGGCAATTATATCAACTATTTTGACTATACTCTTCCTCATCTACAGCTTGGCAAAAAGGCAAACCACTTTATATCTAAGCAGGCAGTTATTGAACAAGTAGAACATGCGATAGCCTAAGAGGCTAAGCTACTATTAAAGAGGTAATGGGTGATGGATAGTACGGTGAATTTAGCTTTGGAAGAAGCGTGTGAGTTTCTTGAAGGTATCATTGCATTGATGCCAGGCCATGTTTATTGGAAAGATAAGGATGGTTTTTTACTGGGTTGTAATGATGAACAAGCTAAATCAGCAGGCTTATCCTGTAGGAAAGACATAGTTGGTAAAACTGACTATGTTTTACCCTGGAAGGCGCAGGCAGATGCACTACGAAAAATTGATTTAGAAGTAATGAAAACAGGTAAGTCAATTACCACAGAAGAATTATCAACATTAGCGGATGGTAAAGAAGCTATTTTTTTATCTAAAAAAGTGCCACTTTATAGCAAGCAAGGAGAAATTATTGGCATTTTAGGTATATCATTCGATGTAACTGAGCAACGACGTGTAGAACGTGAATTGTTAGAAACTCGCCATAAGCTAGAAGGCATGACATTGGTTGGCGCGAGTATTGCACATGAAATTAGAACGCCGTTATCTTCATTAGAAATCAGTGCCAATACCATGCAAAGAAATATACCTTTGCTTATCCAAGCCTATGAAAAGGCAGTTTCATTAAAACTTGATGTACCGGCTATAGATAAACATATTTTGGGCGGATTAAAAGAATTGCCTAATATTATGAAAAGGGAAACACACGGAGCAAATACGTTTATTGATATGTTGTTAATGAATGTGAATCCTGAATTAGACGGTAATCCCAGGCAAATTTTTTCAATGGCATTTTGCCTGCAAGAAGCACTCGACCGTTATCCCTTTAAGCCAGGACAACGAGAGTTAATTATCTGGGAATCTGGTAATGATTTTCAGGTGAAGGGTAAGCAGAAATTAATGGTTCACATTCTCTTTAATCTGCTAAAAAATGCGCTATTTTATATTTTGCAGGATGGAACAGAGCATATTGAAATAACACTGATACCGGGTAAATCCTATAACCAATTGGTATTTATGGATACGGGAGAGGGTATTGCACCTGATATTTTACCACACATTTTTGATAAATTTTTTAGTAAAACTCGTAACGGCTCTGGTGTTGGACTCGCTTATTGTAAAACTGTCATGGAAGCCTTAGGCGGCAACATCACTTGCGAATCAGTAAAAGACCGCTATACTAAATTTATACTTGGCTTTCCACTTATAGGCGCCTAAGTTGATATTATTGTAACAAGCTAAAGCAGGGATAGGTTATGAAAAGTCAAATTAGCCTCTGTTATCATCCTACAAAAGTTGTATTAGTTGATGATAATCCAGATTTCATTGCAGCGATTAAATTGGAGTTAGGAAAAGAATTGCGTTGCAGTTTCTACACTAATCCTTTAAAGGCTTTAGAATTTTTTAAGATGTATAAGCCTGAGCCTTTTACTAAACGATGTTTTGTAACGCCAAGTGATGAAAAGTCCGATCACTTATTTTTTAATGTAGACTTACGGCAAATACATAAAGAAGTACATGTTAGTGACCGATTTAATGAAATTGCGGTGGTCGTTATTGACTACACGATGTCGAGAGTGGATGGTTTAGAGCTGAGCAGACAGCTTAAAATACGACATCCTAATATTCGCATTATTCTACTGACAGGTGAAGCCGATCATGATTTAGCGGTGATGGCCTTTAATGAAGGCATTATTGATAAATTTATTAAAAAAGGCTCACAAGATCTTAGTGGGCTATTAATCAAAAATATTAGAGAATTAGAGCAAAAATATTTCTTAATATTATCACAAAGCATAATTGATAAGATGAACGGCTCGTCCGATAAATTATACCGCCTACGTGATCCCCACATTATTAATTTCTTCAACCAGCTTTGCCGTGAAAAAGCGATTATAGAATATTACCTGATTGACAGTAATGGTAGCTTTTTACTAATAGATAATAAAGGCTGCCCTTATTGGCTAGCTTTGCTTAGTAACCAAGAGCTTTATGAATTTTATGAGTATGCCGCTACGGAAAAAGCGCCCCAAGCTGTTATTAGCGCATTAAAAGATCGGCAAAAAATGCCGTTTTTCTATACCGATGATGATTTAACTACACCGCCCAGCGGCTGGGAAGACTATTTACATCCCGCACAAACTATACCGGGTACAACTACCTACCATTACACCTTGATTGAAAATGCAAGTCCTTATAATTGGTATCTTGATAAGATAATTTCTTATCAAACCTATTTATTGCAAGCCGCTTAAGTAATGCGCGGCTTGCGGATCCAAATAATAGGTGCGGCACTAAAGAGTTGAATGTTAGTTTCTATAGGATTGCCAATGGTCGTATCTGGATTGGTGCAAATTAAATTATAGCAACCGACTTGGCTTCCCATTTCAACTTTTCTAATCAATATGCTGCCTGCTTGTGTCTGTACGATACATGCATAACCAATGGCTTTTTGAATATCATCATTAAACAGTTTTTCACCCGCCACGTGATCACCCAACATAAAGAACGGTGCGAGGCCATCATCGGTAACCCTTATGTCAATCGAATTTGGGTGCAATTTAGAAAAGACCTGTAATTCTTCTACCAACATGGCTTCATCTGGCTTAACAGTAGGCTGTGCCAAAAATTTATCTAAAAAATTTGACATGGTAGGTTTATCACCTTGACCATATAATAACCATTCAATCGTGCAGCTTATTATTCCCTCTGCTTGAAAAGCAGGCGCAAGCTGACAAGCACCACTTTCCGTTAATCCGCCATAGCGTGCGTCTTCCCAATTTTGCAATGAGCCGGGCGCAATATTATGTTTTTTAGCAAATTTCTCTCTTGAAATATCAACTAGTTTACGCAAATAGCGTATACGTTCTGCTCTTTGCTTACTTTGTTCTACAGAAACCTTTATTCGTTTTCCCATAAGTATCCAATATTTATTTGTAAGAAAACGCTTACAAATATAAGCGCATTATTCCTATATTTAATAACGCAAAATTGCGTTATTATTTAATGCAATCAAACGCGATTACTTAGAAAGTTAACTTTCATACTCATGTAAATCTGTAACAACTAAGTATAGCAAAAATTTAAATGGAGCAAAGGAAGCCATGAATACCTCTCAAATTAGCGAAATTGATAACGAATTTACCCTTATGTTACTAAAAGCACTGGGTAGAAGGAAGCCTACACCAAAACAAGTAGAATTAGCTAATCAGTTATTTTCTACAGTAACAAT